>NZ_JBVJQR010000011.1:0-148732 GCF_055608425.1 Kitasatospora sp. NPDC036934
CCACCGCCACACCCAAGGACTCCCCGCCACCAGCCTCGCCTGGGGACTCTGGACCGACACCAGCACCATGACCAACACCCTCACCGAAACCGACCACCAACGCCTCAACACCACCGGACTCACCCCCCTCACCACCCCCACCGCCCTCACCCTCTTCGACACCACCCTCCACACCCCCCACCCCCACCTCCTCCTCACCCCCACCGACCGAAACGCCCTACGCCGCCACGCACGCAACGGCACGCTGCCGCCGCTCTTCGACCGGCTGGTCCCCGCCCCGGCCCGGCAGGCGGCGGCATCCGCCGGCAGCGCGGCGCTGGCCGAACGCCTCAGCGGCCTGGACGAGAACAAGCGGGGACAGGTCCTGCTCGACCTGGTGCGCACGCACGTCGCGACGGTACTGGGCCACGAATCGGCCGCCGCCATCGTGCCGGGCCAGGCACTCAAGGACCTCGGCTTCGACTCGCTCACCGCCGTGAGCCTGCGCAACCAGTTGTCCGCCGCGACGGGCCTCCGGCTGCCGACCACGCTGGTCTTCGACCACCCCAGCGCGGCGGCCATCGCGAGCCATCTCGGCGAGCAGTTCGACAACGGCGGTGCGGGTCGGCAGGCGCCGGTCCAGGCGGAACTGGAGCGTCTCGAAGCAGCCGTGGCCGCCACGGACCTGGACGACGCGGGCCGGGACCGACTCGGCGCCCGGCTGCAGGCCCTGCTGCTACGGGTCACCGAGACGCGGGGGGCGGCAACGGCCGCCGCGGACGGCGACGATCTCGCGTCGGTGACCGACAACGAACTCTTCGACGTCCTCGACCAGGAGCTCGGGCTGGCAGGGCTGGAGGACCGATGACCGGAGGACCTGCCCAGATGGACGCGGTGAAGGAACAGAAGGTCGTCGACTACCTCAGGTGGACGACCGCGGAGCTGCAGGACACCCGGCGGCGGCTCGCCGAGGTCGAGGCCGCCCAGCGCGAACCGATCGCCATCGTGGCGATGGGCTGCCGCTACCCCGGCGGAGTGCGGTCGCCCGAGGACCTGTGGCAGCTGGTGGCGGACGGCGTCGACGCGGTCTCGTCCTTCCCGCGCGACCGCGGCTGGGACCTCGACGCCCTCTACGACCCGGACCCGGAGAAGGCCGGCACCTGCTACACCCAGGAGGGCGGGTTCCTCTACGACGCCGCCGACTTCGACCCCGAGTTCTTCGGAATCAGCCCCCGCGAGGCGATGGCCGTCGACCCGCAACAGCGCCTCCTCCTCGAAACCGCCTGGGAGACCCTGGAGAACGCCGGGATCGACCCCGCCACCCTGCGCGGCAGCCGGACCGGTGTCTTCGCCGGCGTCCTGTACGACGACTACGCCGCCCGCCTGATGGAGCGGACGCCGGAGGGCTTCGAGGGCTTCCTCGGGACCGGGAGCGCGAGCAGCGTGGCGTCCGGGCGGATCGCGTACACCCTCGGTCTGGAGGGCCCGGCCGTCACGGTGGACACGGCGTGCTCCTCCTCCCTGGTCGCCCTGCACCTGGCGGCCCGGGCGCTGCGCGCCGGGGACTGCGAGCTGGCGCTGGCGGGCGGGGTGACCGTGATGGCGACGCCCGGCGTCTTCGTGGACTTCAGCCGCCAGCGCGGCCTGTCACCGGACGGGCGCTGCAAGTCGTTCGCGGCCGGTGCCGACGGCACGGGCTGGGGCGAGGGCGTCGGGCTGCTGCTGCTGGAGCGCCTCTCCGACGCCCGCCGCAACGGGCACCCGGTCCTCGCCGTGGTGCGCGGCTCCGCCGTCAACCAGGACGGCGCCTCCAACGGGCTCACCGCGCCCAACGGCCCCGCCCAGCAGCGGGTGATCCGCCAGGCCCTCGCCGACGCGCGGCTGGGCCCGTCGGACGTGGACGTGGTGGAGGGGCACGGCACCGGCACCGTCCTGGGCGACCCGATCGAGGCGCAGGCCCTGCTGGCCACCTACGGGCAGGACCGGCCCGCCGAACGGCCGCTCTGGCTCGGCTCGGTGAAGTCCAACATCGGCCACACCCAGGGCGCCGCCGGCGTCGCCGGGGTGATCAAGATGGTGCAGGCCATCCGGCACGGGGTGCTGCCCAGGACCCTGCACGCCGCCGAGCCGAGCCCGCACGTGGACTGGACGGCCGGCAGCGTCGCGCTGCTGGCCGAGGCCCGCCCCTGGCCGCACGAGCACCGGCCGCACCGCGCCGCCGTCTCCTCCTTCGGGGTCAGCGGCACCAACGCGCACGTCATCGTGGAGGAGGCGCCCGGCCCCGCCGACGTGACGCCGGAGGGCGCCTCGGCGAACGGCACTTCGGCGAACGCCGCCTCGTCGAACGGCACTCCGCTGGACGGCACTTCGCCGAACGGCACTCCGGTGCACGGCACTTCGCCGAACGGCACTCCGGTGCACGGCACTTCGATGCAGGGCACGGCACCGGACGACGCCGCGGCCCGGCCGGTCCCGCTGGTGCTGTCGGCCCGGAACGAACCGGCGCTGCGCGATGCCGCCCGCGAGCTGGCCGCCCGACTCGCCGCCGACCCGGCGCCGCGCCCCGTGGACGTGGCGTTCTCGCTCGCCACCACCCGCACCGCCATGGCGCAGCGCGCGGTGGTCGTCGGCACGGACCGGGCCGAACTGACCCGCGGCCTGGACGCGTTGGCCCGGGGCGACCTGCTGCCCGGCAACGTGGTGGTGGGCCGCGCCGAGCCCGGGCCGGGCGGGCTCGGCTACCTGTTCACCGGCCAGGGCAGCCAGCGCGCCGGGATGGGACGGGCCCTCGCCGCGGCCCACCCGGTGTTCGCCGACGCCCTGGACGAGGTGTGCGCCGAGCTGGACCGGCACCTCGACCGCCCGTTGCGCCCGCTGCTCTTCGGCGCCAAGGACCACCCGGACGCCGCGCTGCTGCACCGGACGCAGTACGCGCAGCCGGCGATCTTCGCCGTGGAGACGGCGCTGTTCCGGCTGCTCGGGCACTGGGGGCTGCGGCCCGACTTCCTGTTGGGCCACTCGGTCGGCGAGCTGGCCGCCGCGCACGTGGCCGGGGTCCTCGGCCTGTCCGACGCGGCCGGGCTGGTCGCCGCACGGGCGCGCGCCATGCAGCGGGCCCGGCCGGACGGCGCGATGGTCGCCGTCGAGGCGGCGGAGGAGGAGGTGCTCGCCACCCTGGTCGGCCGCGAGGCCCAGGTGTCGGTGGCGGCCGTCAACGGGCCGTCGGCGACGGTGGTCTCCGGGGACGAGGAGGCGGTCCTGGAGGTCGCCGCCCACTGGCGCGCCGAGGGCCGACGGGTCCGGCGGCTCGCTGTCAGCCACGCCTTCCACTCCCCGCACATGGACGGTGTCCTGGCCGAGTTCGGGGAGGCCCTGGCCAGGGTGGCGTTCGCCGAGCCGACCATCCCGCTCGTCTCCAACGTCACCGGCGGGCTCGCGGATCCGGCCGAACTACGCTCCACCGGCTACTGGTTGGGGCACGCCCGGCAGCCGGTCCGGTTCGCCGACGGCATCCGCACGCTGCGCGCGGCCGGGGTGACCTGCTTCGTCGAACTCGGGCCGGACGCGGTGCTGACCGCACTGGCGCGCGAGTGCCTGCGCGACCGGGGGGACGGCAGGCCGGCGGACACCGCCGGGACGAGCGGCGGGCCGACGGCCGGTGGGCAGTCGAGCGGCGGGCTTGCGGGCGGCGGCCGGACGCCCACGCTGGTGCCCGTGCTGAGCGCCCGCCGGCCCGAGCCGCAGACCGCGCTGACGGCGCTGGCCGCGGTCCACGTGACGGGCCGCCCGGTCGACTGGGCGACCCTTCTCGCCGGCACGGGAGCCGCGCGCGTCCCGCTACCGACCTACCCGTTCCAGCGCAGGAGCTACTGGCTCAATCCCGTCGCCGACCCGGCCGGGCCAGGCTCCGGGCCGGGGCAGCGATCCCTGGAGTCCCGGTTCTGGGCGGCCGTCGACGAGCAGGACGCCGAGTCGCTCGGCCGGTCCCTGCGGCTGTCGGATGCCCAACTCGCTTCACTGGCCGATGTCCTGCCCCTGCTGGCCGTCCATCGGCGGCGCGCCGGGTGGCATCACCGGACGCTCTGGCAGCCCGTCGCGGAGGGCCCGGCGGCGGCCGCCCGGCGGCTGCTCCTGCTGGTGCCCGACGGTCCGGACGACGACGGCCCGGCGGCCCGGCTGGCCGCCGTGCTCGGCGACGCCGCCGACCGCCTCGTGGTGCCCGCCACGTTCGGGAGCACCGGGGCTGCCGTGGACGCCGACGGCCTCACCGCACTGGTAGGCGCCGGACTCGCCGGACGCCCGGAGGGGACGCCCGGCGCGGTCGTGTCGCTGCTCGCCTTCGCACCGGAGCCCGGCCGGGGCCTGGCGCTGACCGCCGCCCTGCCGCAGGCGCTGGACCGGGCCGGGGTGGACGCTCCGCTGTGGGTGCTGACCACCGGCGCGGTCACGGTCGGCCGGCTCGACCCGCCGGTCTCACCGGACCACGCCGCGGTCCGGGGCCTCGGCGAGGCCCTCGTCGGCGCGCACCCGCACCGTACGATCGGCCTGCTCGACCTGGAGGTGCCGCCGGCACGACCCGAACCGCATGCCCCGGCCGCCCCGCACCGCCCGGACGAGGGAGGATCCGACCGGTCCGCACCGCCGCGGCTGGCCGGCCTGCTCTCCGCTCCTCCGGCCGACCCGCGCCTCGCACTGCGCGGCCCCGGGCTCTTCGCCCGGCGGCTGGCCCGGGTCGCCCCGCCCGAGGACGGCCGCGACCTCCCCCGGTGGCCGGAGGGACCGGTCCTGGTCACCGGAGCCGATCCGGTGCTCGGCGGCCACGCCGTCCGCTGGCTCGCCGAGCACGGCGCCACCCGGTTGGTCCTGGCCGGCCCGGCGGATCCTGCGGCCGGCGCCGCCGGGCCGGCCGATCTCATCGGGACGGCGGAGGCGTCGGGCGCCGAGGTGACGGTGGCGCACTGCCCGGCCGACGACCGCGAGGCGCTCGCCCGGGTGGTCGCGCAGTGGCCGCCCACGGCCGTGGTGCACCTCGCCCACGCCGGCGGCGCCTCCCCGTGGGCGGCGGTCGACGCCGCGCTCGCGGTCGACGACGCGACCGCGCACCTCGACCTGGCGGCGTTCGTGGTGTGCTCCTCGGGGCCGGGCGCGCTCGCCGCCCCCGGCGAGGACGGGCCGGCCCCCGTGCACGCCGCCCTGGCGGCGGTGGCCCGACGACGGCGGGAACGCGGGGGGCGCGCACTGTCCCTCGCGTTCGGACCGCTCGCCGCCGACGCCCCCGGCACCATCGACGCCCCCGATCCCTCCTCCCCGGCCGGCCTCCGGCCGCTGCCGGCGGCGCTCGCCGTCGAGGCGCTCGGCTACGCCGTGCGGCCCGGTGCCGGGGACGTGACGGTGGCCGACCTGGACCGGAGGGCCGAGCCCTGGCCCGGGTCCGACCCGCTCTTCGCCGGCCTGCCCGGCTTCGCCTCCGCCGCGGCCGCACCCGGCTCCGCCGTCGGCTCCCCGGCCCCGGCCGTGGATCCGGCGCTGTCGGCCCGGCTCGCCGCCGCGGACCCCGCCGAACGCGCCGCGATCGTGCTGGAGCTGGTCCGCGCCAAGGCGGCGGAGGTCCTGGGCATCGACGCCGCCGAGGGCGTCGGCCCGGACGCCGATCTGCCCACCCTGGGCCTGTCGTCCCTGGCCGCCCTCGACCTGAGTGCCCAGATGCGCGCCGCAGGACTGGACGTGACACCGCAACAGGTCTTCGACAACCCGACACCCGCCAAGCTCGCCGCGTCCGCGTACCCGGCCCGCTAGAAACCCCGGAGGACACCTCCATGCACCACGACATCGTCATCGCCGGCGCCGGACCGGTCGGGCTCATGCTCGCGTGCGAGCTGCGGCTGGCCGGCGCGGAGGTCGTCGTCCTCGACGGCCGTCCCGGTCCCGAGGCCCACTCGCCGGGCGTGGCCGTCAATCCCGGAGTCATCGAACTCCTGGAGATGCGCGGGCTGATGGAGGCCTGCCGCCCGGACGGCTTCGAGTTCCCGATGGCCCACTTCGCGCACATCTGGCTGGACCCGTCCGCGCTCGCCGACCGCTACCCGTACAACTTCTCGCTGCCGCACGGCAGGCTGGTCCACCACCTGGTGGAGCGGGCGCGGGCGCTGGGCGCGGACCTGCGGTTCGGGCACCGGGTGGTCGGCGTCGAGCAGGACGAGCACCTGGTCGAGACGCGGGTCGAGGGCCCGGCGGGCGGGCAGACCCTGCGCAGCCGCCACCTGGTCGGCTGCGACGGGGTGGACAGCGTGGTGCGCCGGGCGGCCGATATCGCGTTCCCGGGCGACGAAGAGCCCTTCCACGGCACGGTCTCCGACTTCTCGGTGACGTCGGACAGCATCCTGCTCCAGCACCTGGGCGCCCGCGAGTACCCGGCGGGACTGCTGGCGGTCAGCCCGCTGGGGCCGGACACGGTCCGGGTGCTGACGGCCGAGTTCGGCGTGCAGCCGCCCGGCGGGGACGACGCGCCGGGACTGACGGAGGTCCAGGGCGCGGTGAGCCGCCTCGCGGGCATCGCGTTCGCCGGTGAGCCGCCGCTCTGGTCGGCCCGCTGGTCCCATGCGACCCGGCTCGCCGAGCGGTACCGTGCCGGGCGGGTGTTCCTCGCGGGGGACGCCGCGCACCGGCACTTCCCACTCGGCGGGCAGGCGCTCAGTACCGGCCTGGACGACGCGGTGAACCTGGGCTGGAAGCTCGCGGCGGACCTCGCCGGCCGGGCGCCGGACGGCCTGCTCGACAGCTACCACGACGAACGGCACCCGGTGGGGGCCCGGGCCTGTCTGACGACCCGTGCGCAGGCGGCGCTGCTGCACCCGCTGACGCCGTTGCGGGAGGTCTTCGCCGAGCTCATCCGTTTCCCGGACGTCAACGAGTACCTGGTCACCATGGTCGGCGGCACCGACACCCGCTATCCGCTGGGGCAGGCCGGAGCGAACGCCGATCCGCTGCTCGGCCGCCGACTGCCGGGGGTGGCGGCGTCCGCGCGGGCGGTGCCGGGGCTGGCGGCGGCCTGGGAGGCCGGCCATGCGGTACTGCTCGACCTCCGCGACGGAAGCGACGGAAGCGACGGAAGCGGCGCCGCCAGCACCGGTACCGGCAGCGACCTGGCCGGTGAACTCGCGGGCCGGGAGGGCCTGGTGGACCTCGTCACGGCGAAGCCACTGCCCGGCGTGGACGCCGAGGCGGTACTGCTGCGGCCGGACGGCCGGGTCGCCTGGACGCTACGGGCGGAGGGGGACTCCACGGGCCTCGCCGCCGCCCTCACCGCCCTGTTCGGCGAGCCCGCCGCTTCCTAGTCCCGGTCCGGCCGGCCCAGGAAAGCACCACCGGAAGCACCACCGGGAACCAGCACCGAGAAGCACCACCGAAGAGCACCCGGACCGAGCCCCGGGCCGAGCCGCACCGGCGCCGGCCCGTCGGCCCTTAGGACCGATTAAGCGCCACGGCACAGCATGACGGTGGCAGGCGAAAGGACGAACATGGACGTGTACGTGCACTCCGCCGGGACGGTGCTGCCCGGCGCGCCGGTGGACATCCCGGCCCTGGCCCGACGGTTCAAACTGCCCCAGGTCTGGGAGCAGTGGGTCGACACCTTCATCGGCACCCCCCTCCGGCACTACTCGGTGGACCTGGACTCCGGCGAGGTCCGCTTCTCGCTGGCCGATCTCGCGGTGACCGCGGCGCAGCGCGCGCTGACGGCCGCCGGGATCACGGCGGCCGAGGTCGACCTGGTCGTGATGGGCACCTCCTCGCCGGACATGCTGATGCCGGCCACGGTCAACGTGGTCGCCGACCGGCTGGGCATCGACGGGGTGCCCGGCTACCAGCTCCAGTCGGGGTGCGCGGGCGCGGTGCAGGCCCTCGACGTGGCCCGGCACATGCTGGGTTCGGGGGCGTTCCGCACCGCGCTGGTGATCGGCGCCGACTCCTGCGCCAAGCACTTCGACCTGACGTTGGACGTCAGCGCGCTGCCGCCCGGCGAGCAGGTCAACGGTGTGCTGTTCGGGGACGGCGCCGGGGCGGCGGTGCTGAGCACGGAGCCGTCGGCGGAGCCGGTCGCGCTGCGCTGGACGCAGGTGCGGTGCGTGGGCCGGAACCGGCCGCCGGGGCAGACCCTGGACTGGTTCGGCGCGGCGGACCGGCACCTCGACCGGCCCGCGGCGGTCGAGGACTACCAGGCGGTCCGCGATTCCGTTCCCCCGCTGGCGGTGGCCACCCTCGACGAGGTGCTCTCGGAACTCGGCTGGGACCGGGACGAGTTGGACTACATCCTGCCGCCGCAGCTGTCCGGCCGGATGACCGCCGAGATCCATGCCCGGCTGGACGTGCCGGACGCCCGGGAGGTCAGCTGCATCCGCGAGACCGGCAACACCGGCAACGCGCTGCCGTTCTTCCAGCTGGAGCGGCTGCTGCCGCGCATGATCGCCGGTGACCGGGCGGTCGGGGTGGCGATCGAGTCGAGCAAGTGGATCAAGGCCGGGTACGCCCTGGAGAGGGTCGAGCGATGACCTCCGCCCCCGTCGCCCCCTCGGCCCGCGCGGTGGCCGAGCTGCACGCGGCCGGCCGGCTCGCCGACGACTACCCGCGGGTCCGCGGGCTGCTCGCGGACCTGCCGGACGCCGAACTGGCCAGGGCGGGCCAGGTGTTGGCCCGGCTCGACCCCGACGAGGTGCTGCGCGCGCACCCGTCCGCCCCGGTGGTCGGGGTCGCGGTCACCGGGCACCGCACGCTGGGCACCCTGGTCCCCCCGCTGACCGCGGAACTGGCCCGCCACGGCCTGCTGGCACGAACGCACCTGTCCGCTTTCGACGGATGGGTCTTCGACCTCGGCGACCCCGGCAGCGGCCTGTACGCGGCGCGGCCGGACGTCGTGCTGTGCGTGCTGGACCCGGAGGTGGTCTTCGACGAGGTGCCGCTGCCGTGGACGGCCGCGGACGTCGAACGGGTCCTGGACGAGAAGGTCGCGCTGGTGCGCGGCCTGGCGGCCGCGTTCGGCCGCCGGGGCGCCGGCACCCTGGTGCTCAACACGCTGCCGCTGCCGAGGCGCTTCACCGCACAGCTGGTCGACTACCGCTCCCGGGCCCGGTTGGGCGCCGCCTGGCGCACCGCCAACGCCCGGCTGCTGGCGCTGGGTGAGGAACTCCCCTCGGTGGTCACCCTGGACCTGGACCCGCTGCTCGCCGAGGGGATCCCCGCGGAGGACGCCCGGCTGGGCCGCTACGCCGGGGTCGGCCTGTCGCCGGCCCTGCTGGCCCGGTACGCCCGCGAGGTCGGGCACCTGGCGCGGCACCTCACCGGGCGGACCCGGAAGGCGCTGGTGTGCGACCTGGACGGGACGCTGTGGGGCGGGGTGCTCGGGGACGACGGCGCGGAGGGCGTGGAACTGGGCGAGACCCCCCGGGGGGAGGCGTTCGCCGCGTTCCAGCGGGTGGTCCGGCAGCTCGGCTCGCAGGGCGTCCTGCTGGCGGTGGCGAGCAAGAACGATCCGGAGCCGGTCGCCGCGGCGCTGCGCGACCACCCGGGCATGGTCCTGCGGCCGGACGACTTCGTCCGGGTCGCGGCGAACTGGCGGCCGAAGCCGGAGAACCTCGCCGAGCTGGCGAAGGCCCTCAACATCGGTGTGGACTCCTTCGTCTTCGTCGACGACAGCGCCTTCGAGTGCGGGATGGTCCGGCACGCGCTGCCCGACGTCGCGGTGGTCCGGCTGGACGAGGAGCCCGCCCGGCACGTCGAACGCCTGCTGTCCGACGGCTGGTTCGACACCCGCGAGCTGAACGCGGACGACCGCGCCCGGTCCGCACGCTACCGGGAGGAGCTGGACCGGCAGAGCTTCCTGGCCTCGTTCGACTCCGTCGCCGACTACCTGCGCGGGCTCGGGGTGCGGGTGCGGTTCGCGCCCGTGACGGAGGCCGAGGTGGCCCGGGCCTCGCAGCTCACGCTGCGGACCAACCAGTTCAACATGACGGGCCGGCGACTCCAGCCGCCCGAGGTGCGGGCCGCCGCGGACGGCGCCGGGAGCCGGGTGCTCGCCATCCGCTCCGCGGACCGGTTCGGCGACAACGGCATGGTCGGCGTGGTCCTCACCCGGGCCGAGGCCGGCGTCGTGCACATCGACAACTTCGTGCTCAGCTGCCGGGTGTTCTCCCGGGGCATCGAGACGGCCTGTCTGAGTGCCGTGCTGGCGGACGCGAAGGCCGCCGGGGCGCACGCGGTGGAGGCCGTGTTCCGACCGGGCCCGAAGAACGCCGGAGCGCGGGACTTCTACCCGGAGCACGGCTTCACCCGGGCCGGCGAGGCGGACGGCGGTGGCGTGGTCTACCGCCACGACCTGTCCGCCATCGCGGCGCCGCCCGCGCACATCGAGTTCACCGAGTCCCAGGAGGAGAGCAGTTGACGACCATCGAGGACTTCATGGTGCTGGTCCGCGACGAGATCGGGCTGCCGCTCGGGCCCGAGGACGCGGGCCTGCCGCTCGACCGGCTCCCGGGCTGGGACTCGGTGCACCTGCTGACCCTGCTGACCGCCCTGGAGCGGGAGACCGGGCGGCCGGTCTCGCTGCCGGACGTCCTGGCGGCGGGCAGCCTGCGGGAGATCCACCGCGTGGCGGTGGGCGCATGAGCGCCGGGTCGTCCGTGCCGGTCGGGCCGGTCGCCAGGGAGCGGCGCCCCACCCTGTACTTCCTCCGGGAGATCCGGTCGTTCGCGCCGGTGCACCTCGACACCGAGGTCGACATGACCCGGGTCGGGGCGCTCCGGGCGGCCGCGCTCGCCGAGGGCCGCCGCTCGTCGTGGCTGAGCTACGTGCTGTTCGCGGCGGGGCGCGCCCTCGCGGCCCACCCGGCGGCCAACGCCGCGATCGCCGGCCGGGTGCGGCCCAAGGTGGCCCGGTTCGCGTCGGTGAACGGCAAGTTCACGATGGACCACACCACGAACGGGCAGCGGGTGGTGCTGTCGGCGGTCGTCCCCGACCTGCAGACGGCGGGCCTGGAGGAGATCCAGCGGCAGGTCGACCACTACACGGGCGGCGACGCCGAACAGCTGCCGGAGTTCGCCGGCGCCCGACTGCTGCGCCGCCTCCCGTGGGTGCTCGGCGAGGCGGCGTACCGCTCGCGGGTCCGCCCGCTGCGCGGCCGGGCCGCCGCCGTCGGCACCGTCGCGGTGACCTCGCTGTCCCACCGCGCGGTGGACGGGTTCCACTCGGTCGGCGGGACCACGGTCACGATCGGCCTCGGGCGGATCACCGATCGGCCCGTGGTGCGCGACGGCGCGGTGACGGTGGCGCCCGTGATGCGGCTGAACCTCACCTTCGACCACCGGGTGATCGACGGCGCGGAGGCCGCCGACCTGCTGACCGACCTCAAGCGCCTGCTGGAGGAGTTCGAGGACGAGCCGCCCCGGGACGGCGGCACCAACGACGTCGGCGAGTTGAAGCAGTTCGTGCTGGCGCACACCCGGGGGCAGAAGGTCGCGGACCACGAGCAGGTGCTGGCCCGGATCCGCGACGACGCGGACGGCGAGGGCTCGTGGGCCGCCGAGTGGACCCGCTCGGCCAAGCGGCTGGAGCTCGAAGGCCGGCTGCTGGACGCGTGCCGCCACTACTCGATGGCCCGGTTCCCGTTCGTGGACGGGGCCGCACGCCGCCGGGCGCTGGACGAGACGGTGCGGACCTTCGACGAGTGGCGCCGGAAGGACCCGGACATCGAGCGGTTGGAGGTGGAACTGCCGAACGGGCGGGTCGCCGCCTGGGCGACCGGGATGTCCGACGGCGTCCGGCGGCCGCTGCTGATCGTCAGCGGCGGCATCGTCACCGTCAAGGAGCAGTGGGGGCCCACGCTGGCCGCGATCCGGCGCCTGGGCATGGCCGGCATCGTCACCGAGATGCCCGGCGTCGGCGAGAACACCCTGCCCTACGACCGGGACGCCTGGCGGATGCTGCCCGGGCTGCTCGACCACGTGGCCGACCGGGCCGACGTGGCCGACTCGTACGCGCTGGCCCTGAGCTTCAGCGGCCACCTGGCGCTGCGCGCCGCGATGGACGACCGCCGGATCAGGGCGGTGTTGACGGCCGGGGCGCCGGTCAACGGCTTCTTCACCGACCGGGACTGGCAGGCCACCCTGCCGCGGATCACCGTGGACACCCTGGCGCACCTGATGGACCGCAAGCCCGACGCCGCGCTCGACGAGTCGCGGGAGTGGGCGCTGCGGCCCGAGCAGCTCGCCGCGCTGGACATCCCGGTCCGCTACGTCGCCTGCGCGCGCGACGAGATCATCCCGGGCTCGGACGTGGCCCTGCTCCGCACCCACGTGCGGGACTTCCGCAGCCTGGTCCACGACGACGTGCACGGCGCGCCCGCGCACTCGGTGGAGACGCAGCTGTGGCTGATCCGGTCGCTGCTGGGGATCCGCGGCGGGAACGTCCCCGCGGCGCTGACCATCGGCCTGCTCTACCGGTTGGCCCGGCTGCGCGGCGGCGCGGCGCGCTGACGAATCCGGGCCGGGCCGCCGGGACCCCGGCTCGGGGTCCCGGCGGTCGGTGCCGCTATGCGGTGGGCGCGGGGAGCGCGGGGGCGATCCGTTCCAGGGTGGACCGGATCGCCTCCGACAGCGGGACGTTCTGCGGTTCGTCGACCCAGAACTCGATCGCGACCCGGACCGCGTTGACCACCATGGTGGCCAGCAGCCGCGGGTAGACGTCGGCGTGCGGGTCGACGCCGAGCCGCTCGGCGATCCCGGCGGCGAGGGCGGCCTCCCGGGCGGCGTGCGCCTTGAGGTACTCGCCGCCGAGCGGCGAGGTCGCGACGGCCAGCCGCACCTTGGTGACGAGGTCGCGGTCCACGTTGTCGCCGGCCAGGAAGGCGGCGAGCATGGCGTTGACGACCGCTTCGAGCAGCGGTTCGTCGGCCGGCCGGTCCCGCAGGTGCTCGCGGATCGCCGCCGACCGGTCGAGGTCGACCGCGTACAGGGCCTCGTTCTTGCTGCGGAAGTAGTTGCCGAACGAGCGGGTGGACATGCCGGCCCTGGCCGCGATGTCCTCGACCCGGACGTTCTCCCAGCCCCGTTCGACCGCCAGGCCGAGCGAGACCTCGCTGAGCGCGCGGCGGACGGCGGCCACCTTGCTGTCCCGAACCGTTGGCGTCACGGCCCCAGCGTCGCACGCGGGTTCCGGCCGGGCAAGTTCCGACACCGCAGGGAATTGCCGAGTCGGCAAGAAGTGCCGGGCCGGGCCCGGGCCGCCGGGGCCGCCTCCGAGCGCTTTCAGGGCCTCTTTAGGCGGGTCGGATGGACTGGGCCCGTCCGGCCGCACAGACCCCCGGGAGTCCATATGCGCGTCCTGTTCACCCCGCTCCCCGTCGGGAGCCACCTCTACCACCAGGTGTCGCTGGCGTGGGCTTTCCGCGCCGCCGGGCACGAGGTGCGGGTCGCCTCGCAGGCGTCCCTCACCACGACGACCCTCAGCACCGGACTGACCCCGGTCGAGGTGGGCGACGACTACGACTTCATGGCCAGCATGTCGGCCATGCCCGAGGCCCACCGGATCTCGGCGGCCGCCCTGATGGTGCTGTCCGAGGACGAGCGGCGCGCGATGGGACAGCGGCGGTCCGGCCCCCTGGTCGAGCTGAACAAGCGGCTGGCGCCGGACCTGCTGCGGTTCGCCGAGCAGTGGCGGCCCGACCTGCTGGTCACCGACCCGACGCTGTTCGCCTCGTCGCTGGCCAGCGCCGTCCTCGGCATCCCGGTCGTCCGGAACATCTGGGGCCCCGACATCCTCTACGGCCACCCGTTGCAGGGGCAGCCCAACACCGGCTCCGAGCGCGAGCAGTGGCACCCCGAGCTGGTCGAGCTGTTCGACCGGTTCGGGGCGGAGGTCCGCAACGACTACGTCACGCAGACCCTCGACCCCTGGCCGGCCAGCCTGCGCACCTTCGGGCCGGCCAAGCCGATGCCCCGCCGCTACGTGGCCTACAACGGCGCGGGCACGGCACCGGACTGGGTGCTCACGCGCACCGGCCGGCCGCGGGTCTGCGTCACCTGGGGGACGACCACCAGCGCGCTCGGCGGCCGCAGCACCGTCCTCCCGCGCGTCGTCGACGCGCTCGCCGGGCTCGACGTCGAACTCGTGGTCACGGTCAGCAGCATCGACCGGCAGAGCCTCGGGCACCTGCCGGACAACGTGCGGGTCGTCGAGAACCTGCCGCTCCACCTGCTGATGCCCAGCTGCGACGCCATCGTCAACCAGGGCGGCACCGGCTCGGTGCTCACGGCCGCCGCGGCCGGGGTCCCGCAGGTGCTCGTGCCGGAGAACTCCGAGACACCGACCAACTCCATCAGCTTCACCGCCAGTGGCGCGTCCGTCCTGCTGGAGCCGGCCGACCTCACCGCCGAGACCGTCACCGCCGCGGTGACGACCGTGCTGACCGACGAGGCGGTCCGGACCTCGGCCGACCGGATCCGCGAGGAGATCGCCGCCATGCCGTCGCCCGCCTCGGTGGTCTCCTCCATCGAGGCCCTGGTCGCCGCCTGACCGCGGGGCACCGGTGCGCGGTCCGCCTGGCAGCACCCCAACGGGCGGACCCCACCCGCTCCGCGCCGCCCCCCTCTCATCCGTGACACCAGTGACGCCCGCGACGCCCCAGGAGGGCACCTTGCGCATCCTCTTTCTGCCGGTCGCCGCGACGACCACACCGCTGTTCCACATGGTCCCGCTGGCCTGGGCGTTCCGGGCGGCCGGCCACGAGGTGCGGATCGCCGCCCTGCCGGACCTCACCCCGGCCGTCACCGGCGTCGGCCTGCCCGCCGTCGAGGTCGGGCACGGCTACGAGCTGATGGACGGCGTGATCCGTTCGCGCGGCGGCCACCGGGTGATCGAGGCCCCGGCGAAGGACTGGGACCGGACCGGGCTGGCCGCCCCGGGCGGCCCGCACGGCGGACCGCCCGCCCCCGGCGACCCGGAGGCCGCCCGGCTGGCCGCGCTCCGCAACGCCACCATGGCCCCGCTCGTCGAGGCCGCCGTCCGGATGGCACCCGACCTGCTGCGGTTCGCCGAGCGCTGGCGGCCGGACCTGGTGGTGGCCGACACGATGGTGTTCGCCGCGCCGCTGGTCGCCTCGGTCCTCGGGGTCCCGCTGGTCCGCCAGACCTGGGGGCCGGACGTCATGCGGGTGATCAGCCAGCCGCTGCAGGGCCTGCCCGGCGCGGGGGACGAAGTCCGCCCGTTCTGGCCCACCGGGCTCCCCGAACTGTTCGACCGGTACGGGGCGGAGGTCCGCAACGACTACCCGGTCCGCACCGTCGACCCGTGGCCCACCAGCCTCCAGCTGCCGGGCATCCCCGGGCGGCTGCCGATGCGGTTCGTCCCCTACAACGGCTCGGCGGCCGCACCGGACTGGGTGCTCGACCGCCCCGAGCGCCCCCGGATCTGCGTCACCTGGGGCACCTCCACCTCCGCGCTGGCCGGCGACGAGGCGTTCGTCCTGCCGCAGGTGGTGGCCGGGCTCGCCGACCTGGACGTGGAGGTCACGCTGGCGATCAGCGCCGGCGACCGGGCCAAGATCGGGCCGCTGCCCGGCAACGCCCGGATCGCCGAGAACGTGCCGCTCCACCTGTTCCTCCCGAGCTGCACCGCCATCGTCAACCAGGGTGGGACGAGTTCGCTGCTCACGGCGGCCCTGCACGGCCTGCCGCAGGTGATGATGCCGCAGACGGCCGACAACCCGTTCAACGCGGCCAACTTCGCCGCCGGCGGCGCGAGCATCACCCTGGACCCGACCGAGGCGGGCCCGGCGGAGATCGGGGCGGCCGTCGGCCGAGTGCTCACCGAGGACTCCTTCCGGGCGTCGGCACGGAAGGTGCGCGAGGAGATCATGAGCGCGCCGACGCCAGCCGAGATCGTCCACTCCCTCGTGGCGCTGGTCTGACCGCCGAACGCGCCGAACGCGAAACACCCGAGCACCCGAGCACCCGGTACGACCGAGGGGCCCGGCACCGAAGCCCCGGACGAGGGGCCCTGGTGCCGGGCCCCTCGTCCGGGGCGGGTGGCCGCCGGAGCGTCAGCAGCCGATGCTCTGCTCGAAGGAGAAGAACCCGTGCGGGTCGTAGGCGTTCTTCGCCGCCACCAGCCGCGGATAGTTCTCGGCGTAGTACGACTGGCGCCAGTCCGGCAGCGCGGGGTCGATGTAGTTCTGGTAGGTCTCGTGCGCGGAGTACCGGTCGGTGACGGCGAAGCCGTGGTCGATCCACGCCCGGGCGGCCGCCTGCTCCTCGTCGGTGGCCTTGTCGGGCGCCACCACGGTCGCCCAGTCCACCGAGAACCGGGCGTCGCGGTGGACGTAGGCGGTCGCGGTCCGGGAGATGTCGGCGGAGACCCCGCCCAGCGCGAAGACGTGCACCATCCGGGCGTGGCCGGCCCGGCGGTCGGCCTCGAAGGCCCCGAGCACATCGGTCACCCCGGTGACCGGCAGGTTGTCCCGGAACAGCCGTGACCGGCTCAGCTGGAACCCGGTGCGGGGCAGGTCCGCCTGCGGGTTGTTGCCGACCCGGTGGCACTGGGCGACCGAACTGGTCGAGCACTTGAACCAGGACATCATGCCGCCGCGGAAGCCCAGGTCCTGCACGTTCCGGTAGGGCGGCGTGTGGCCGATCGCCGCGGCCAGCGCGTTCAGGTGCGGCGTGAGCTCCTCGGGCGAGCCGAGGAAGGTTCCGTCGGTGAGCAGGAACGGCGCGGCGCCCGGGGAGGCGTCGAGCAGGCCGAGCAGGCAGCGGGCGCCGATCGCGTGGGGGGCCGAGTCGGCCAGCCAGCGCTGCCAGCCGTCCAGCACGTCCGCGGCGATGTCCCAGGGCCACGCGAGCGTGTAGTTGACCATCCGCGGGACGGTGGTGTGGCGCCGCTCGTAGCGGGTGACGATGCCGAAGTTGCCGCCCCCGCCTCCGCGCAGCGCCCAGAACAGGTCGGGCTGCTCCTCTTCGGAGGCGGTCACCACCTTCCCGTCGGCGAGCACGACCTGCGCCGACACCAGCGAGTCGGCCCCGAGGCCGAGTGCCCGGGTCTGCCAGCCGATGCCGCCGCCCTGGAGGTATCCGCCCATGGCCACGGTCGGACAGATCCCGCCCGCGAGTGCCACGCCGTTGGCGGAGGCCTGGTCGACGACGTCCACCAGCTGGGCGCCGGGGCCCAGGACGGCGTTCTGCGGGCCGACCAGGATGCCGTTGAGTTGCGACACGTCGATGATCAGGCCGGTGGTGGTCGAGTAGCCGCCGTAGCTGTGCCCGCCGCTGCGCGGGACGGCCGGTATGCCGTGGTGGTGGGCGAAGGACAGGCAGGTCCGGACGTCCTCGACGTCCGCGCAGTAGGCGATGCCGGCCGGGTTCACGGCGTCGAACGCCATGAAGTTCAGCTGCTTGGCGAGCGCGTAGCCGGGGTCCTGCGGCCGGACCAGGCGGCCCTTCAGCCGGTTCCCCAGCCGGCTCCAGTCGGTCGCCTCGGCCCGGCTGGCCGGGGCGGCGCCCATCGAGCCGAGGCCCGCCGCGGCCAGCGCCACCGCGCCGCCCTTCAGCAGTGATCTACGAGTGGGCACGCGTTCATCTCCTTGGTCGTCGTTCAGCTTGGTCGTCGTTCGGCTTCGTCATCGTTCGGCTTCCGTCGTTCGGCTTCCGTCGTTCAGCGCCGGGCCGTGTGCGCGGCCAGCCGCTCGGTCATCAGGTCCACGATCGGCTGCCGGTGCTCGGCCGGGAAGAAGTGGCCGCCGGGGTAGACGTGCAGGTCGAAGTCGGCCGTCGTGTGCCGTTCCCAGGCGCGGACGTCGTCCAGCGAGGTCTTGGGGTCGGCGTCGCCGGCGAGGGCGGTGATCGGGCAGCCCAACGCCACCTCGCCGACGGGCCGGTAGGACTCGGCGGCCTTGTAGTCGGCCCGGATCGCCGGCAGCGCCGCGCGCATCAGCTCGTCGTCGGCCAGGACGCGGCTGTCGGTGCCGCTGAGCCGGGCCACCTCGGCGAGGAGCCGGTCGTCGTCGAAGGTGTGCACCAGCTCGCCGCCCGCCCGGGAGGGCGCGCGGCGCCCGGAGGCGAACAGCCGCACCAGGGACGCCCCCGGGGCGGCTTCGATCCGGCGCGCCAGCTCGAACCCGAGGGTGGCGCCCATGCTGTGGCCGAACAGCGCCACCGGCCGGTCGAGGAACGGGCGCAGCGCGGCGAAGGCGGCGTCGGCGAGGGCCCCGATGTCGTCGATGCAGGGTTCCTGCCGGCGGTCCTGGCGGCCGGGGTACTGCGCCGCCAGGACGTCCGCACGCTCCCCGACCGCCTGGGCGAACGGGAAGAAGTAGCTGGCCGAGCCGCCCGCGTGCGGCAGGCAGACCAGCCGCACCGGCGCCTCCCGGGCCTCCGGGACGTACCGCCGGAACCAGCGGGCACCCTCGTCCGAGACCGTCGTCATCGGTTCCCCTCCTGTCTCTGCGGCCGTCTCCGCGGCCGTCCCGTCCACCGGCCCGCGGAGTGCCCGGCGCTCCCCTCCGCCATCACCGGAATGATCGTACGACCTTCCTACCAAAGCGAGTTGAGGCAGGCGAGCAGGGTCCGCGCCTGGACGTTGACGCAGTTGCGGTGCTGCACCCAGGTCAACAGTTGACGGACCGTCATCCAGCGGAAGTCGGGGTGGGGCTCCATGGCCTCCGGCAGGTCGTCGCAGTCGACGACCAGGTAGCGGCACTCGGCGTGGTAGAAGCGGCCGCCCTCCTCGGAGAGCACGACGTCGTAGCGGACGTTGTCGGTCGCGCCGACCACGTAGTCGTAGAAGCGGGGCCGCCGCTCCGGCGGAGCGTCCGCGTAACTGGCGGGGCTGCACTGGACGGTGGGGCCGAGCTCCACGACGTCCAGGAAGCCGGGTTCGACCGCGGCGCGCATCAGGACGTGCAGGACCCCGTCGATCCGGCGGGTCAGGAAGGCGACGACACCGACGTCGACGGGGGCCAGCAGGGGCTGGTGCCACGCGTCGACCTCGCGCTGGCCGCGCACCGAGACGCCGATGATGCGGAAGTGCTTGCCCTGCCGGTGCGCGATGTCACCGTCCGACACCCGCCAGTCCCGCAGCTCGGTCAGTTCGACCGGTCCGACCGCGAGATCGGTGTCGACCCGCACGTCGTTGAGCCAGCCGGAGATCTCGGCGTCGGTGTGGCGGCCGTCGGTGTCGGCGGCCCGCAGGGAGCGCCACAGGTCGGCGGCGAACTCCGGGTCGGGCGCGCCCGCCGACGGGCCGCCCGCCTGCTCGCCCACCCGGTCACCGGCCGGCCCGCCCGGACCGTCCGGCGGTCCGTACGGGGCGATCGGCAGGCAGGCGAGGACCGTCCGGGAGTCCATGTTGACCAGGTTCGGCACGGCCAGCAGCCGTCGGATCTGACCGTACGTCAGCCAGCGGAAGTTGTCCCTGACTTCGACCTCGTCGGTGGTCTCCACGACCATGTTGCGGTTGCGCTTGCCCAGGAACCAGGCACCCTGCTCGGACTGGAGCACATCGGCGAGCACCCGGCCCCGGCCGGCCCGCAGGAAGTGGTCCAGGTACGGGATGGCCGCTCCGCCGTGCACCTTGGTGTAGTTGCTCCGGGTGGCCTGCACGGTCGGCGACAACTGGAGCTGTCGGCGGTTTCCCGGCTCGATCTTGGCCTGCACCAGGAAGTGCAGGACGCCCCCGAACTCCTTGGCCAGCAAGCCGAGTATGCCGACCTCGGGCTGGTGGATGAGCGGCTGCTGCCAGGCCTGCCGGTCGGGCCCGGCCGACGTGACGTCCGCCCCCTGGATGCTGAAGAACTTCCCGCTGTCGTGGACGAGCGAGGCCTTGCCCTCGGTGAAGTGCCAGCCCTTGAGCTCGGCCAGTGGGACCCGCTCGACCGTCATCCGGTCGGTCCGCTCGCGCTCGCCGAGCCAGGCCGCGAACTCCTCGTTCGTCGTCAGCACACCCTCGGTGGCCAGCCCCGACCGCGTGACGCGCGGACCGTCGGGCAGGACCTCGGCCGACGCGGACGGCCGACTGAGAATTTCGCTCATTATTCACCCCTCTACAGAAGCGCCGGCACATATTGTCCCGCCCCGCTTTAAATTCACGCTAAAACCGGCCGAATTCCCACCGGATCCCGCCGTTCCGGCGCCCGGATTTAGCATCGACCAAGGCCCCCGTTAGCGTCCGGTGCGATTCTCGGCGGCAATTCCTATTGACCGATGCGAGGCGGGGAAAGCGGATGAATTCCGACTCGGCTGATCTGGGCCCGACGGCCAACGAGGCGAAGCTGCGCGACTATCTGAATCGGACGACCGCCGGTCTCCGCCAGGTGCGCCGACGCCTCGCGGAGGTCGAGGACCGGGAGCACGAGCCCATCGCGGTGGTGTCCATGGGCTGCCGCTTCCCCGGCGGGGTGGACTCGCCGGAGGCGCTCTGGGAGCTGCTGCTGTCCGAGCGGGACGCCGTCGCCCGCGTCCCCGGCGACCGCGGCTGGGACATCGACGACATCTACGACCCCGACCCCGACGCCCCGGGCAAGAGCTACACCCGGGACGGCTCGTTCCTGGAGGGCGCCGACCGGTTCGACGCCGACTTCTTCGGGATCAGCCCCCGCGAGGCCCTCGCGATGGACCCGCAACAGCGCCAGCTGCTGGAGGTCGCGTGGGAGACCTTCGAGCGGGCCGGGATCCCGCCCGCGACGCTGCGCGGGACCCGTACCGGGGTGTTCGTCGGCAGCATCGGCCAGACCTACGACCAGAGCCTGGCGCCGGCCGTCGAGCAGGTCGAGGGCTACGTCCTGACCGGCACCCAGAGCAGCATCATGTCCGGGCGGATCGCCTACGCGTACGGGCTGGAGGGCCCGGCGCTCACGGTGGACACCGCGTGCTCCTCCTCCGCGGCGGCCCTGCACCTGGCGATCCGGGCGCTGCGCGGCGGCGAGTGCGACCGGGCGCTGACCGGCGGGGTCACCGTCATGGCCACCTCCGCCTGGTACACCGAGTTCAGCCGCCAGCGCGGCCTGGCACCGGACGGGCGCTGCAAGCCGTTCGCCGCCGCCGCCGACGGCCTGGGCTGGGGCGAGGGCGTCGGCCTGCTGATGCTGCGGCGGCTGTCGGACGCCCACCGGGACGGCGACCGCGTGCTGGCCGTGCTGCGCGGCTCGGCGGTCAACTCGGACGGCGCCAGCAACGGCCTGACCTCGCCCAACGGGCCGTCCCAGCAGCGGGTGATCGAGCTGGCACTGGCCGATGCCCGGCTGACCGCCGGGGACGTCGACGCCGTCGAGGCGCACGGCACCGGCACCACGCTCGGCGACCCGATCGAGGCCCAGGCGCTGCTCGCCACGTACGGGCAGGACCGGCCCGGCGGCGAGCCGCTCTGGCTCGGCTCCGTGAAGTCCAACATCGGCCACCCGCAGGGCGCCGCCGGGGTGGCGGGCGTCATCAAGATGGTGCTGGCGCTGCAGCACGGGCTGCTCCCGAAGACCCTGCACGTCGACGCCCCGACGCCGCACGTGAACTGGGACGCGGGCAACGTCCGGCTGCTGACCTCCGCGCGGCCGTGGCCGGAGAGCGGGCGGCCGCGCCGCGCCGCCGTCTCCTCGTTCGGCGTCGGCGGGACCAACGCGCACATCGTCCTGGAGGCCGCACCGCCGCGCCCCGAGCGGGCCGCCGACCCAGGCCCGACCGCACCGGGGGCGGCCTCCCCCGGCTCCGCCCCCGACGCGCCCGCCGAGGCCGCCGCCCCGCCCCTGCTGGCCGAGGGCTCCCTCCCCTGGCTGGTGTCGGCCCGCAGCGAACGCTCCCTGCGCGGCCAGGCCCAGCGGCTGCTGGACTTCGCGACCGCCCGCCCCGAGCTCCCGTCCGCCGACGCCGCCCACGCGCTGGCCGTCGAGCGCGAGCACCACGAGCACCGCGCGGCGGTCGTCGCCGGCACCCGTGAGGAGCTGTTGGAGGGCCTGCGGGCGCTGGCCGACGGCAAGCCCGGCGCCCGTGTCGTACGCGGCCGGGGGACCGCCGCCCGAACGGTGTTCGTGTTCCCCGGGCAGGGTTCCCAGTGGGCGCGCATGGCGGTCGACCTGCTCGACGACTCCGCGGTCTTCCGCGAGCACCTGCACGCCTGCGCCGACGCCCTCGCCCCGTACACCGACTGGTCGCTCCTCGACGTGCTGCACGACGCGCCGGGCGCACCGACGCTGGACCGGGTCGACGTGGTGC
This sequence comes from Kitasatospora sp. NPDC036934, assembly GCF_055608425.1. Classification (NCBI taxonomy): domain Bacteria; kingdom Bacillati; phylum Actinomycetota; class Actinomycetes; order Kitasatosporales; family Streptomycetaceae; genus Kitasatospora; species Kitasatospora sp. NPDC036934. Next base: position 22,215 of record NZ_JBVJQR010000011.1, read on the forward strand.
AGCCAGCGCTGTTCGCCGTGATGGTCTCGCTGGCACGCGTGTGGCAGGCCGCCGGGGTCCGGCCGGACGCGGTGGTGGGCCACTCCCAGGGCGAGATCGCGGCCGCCCACATCGCCGGGGCGCTCTCGCTGGACGCCGCCGCGCGGATCGTGGCGCTGCGCAGCCGCGCCCTGCTCGACCTGGCCGGTACCGGCGGCATGGCCTCCGTGCCGCTGCCGGCGGCGGAGACCGCGCGGCTGCTGGACCGCCCGGACCGGCGGAGCCTGAGTGTCGCCGCGGTCAACGCGCCGGGCACCACGGTGGTGGCGGGCGCGCCGGAGGAGCTGCGGGAGCTGGTCGACACCTGCCGGGCCGACCGGGTCCCGGCCCGGCTGATCCCGGTCGACTACGCCTCGCACACCCCGTTCGTGGAGGCCGTCCGGGAGCGGATCGAGCAGGCGCTGGCCGGGATCGTGCCGCAGCCGGCCGGCATCCCGTTCTACTCCACCGTCACCGCGGCACCGCTCGGCGCGGACGAGGCCCTCGACCCGGCGTACTGGTACCGCAACCTGCGGCAGCCGGTGCGGTTCGAGGAGACCACCCGGGCCCTGCTGGCCGACGGACACACGCTGTTCATCGAGGTGAGCGCGCACCCGGTACTCACCGCTGCGATCCAGGAGACGATCGAGGACGGCGGCGCCGAGGCGGTCGCGCAGGGCACGCTCCGGCGCGACCACGGCGGCCGGGCCCGGCTGCTGGAGTCCTTCGCCGAGGCGCACGTCAACGGCGCCAGCCCGGACTGGGCGCGGATCGCGCCGGGCCGGCCGGCGACGCCCGTCGACCTGCCGACCTACGCCTTCGCCGGGGAGCGCTACTGGCCGGAAGCGGCCGGGGCGGCCGGCGACGTCCGGTCGGCCGGGCTGGGCTCGGCGGACCACCCGCTGCTGGCGGCCGAGACCGTGCTGGCGGACGGCACCGGCCACCTGTTCTCCGGGCGGCTGTCGCTGCGCACCCATCCGTGGCTGGCCGACCACGCGGTGCACGGCTCGGTGATCGTGCCGGCCACCGCGTTCGCCGAACTCGCCCTGCACGCGGCGTTCCGGGTCGGCTGCGGCGAGCTGGCCGAGCTGACCCTGCACGCCCCGCTGGTCCTGCCCGGGCGGGACGCGGTCCGGATCCAGGTGATGGTCGGCGCGCCGGGGCCGGACGGCGAACGCGCCGTCGGCATCCACTCGCGGCCGGAGGACGACGGCCCGGACTCCGAGGACGTCCCGTGGACCCGCCACGCGACCGGGGTCCTGGCCCCGTCGGCACCGCCGGCGGAGCAGCCCGCCGAGGAGTGGCCGCCGCCGGGGGCGACCCGGTTGGAGACGGCGGAGGTGTATCCACGGCTCGGCGCCCTCGGCCTGGAGTACGGCCCGGTCTTCCGGGGGCTGCGGGCCGCCTGGCGGCTGGGTGACGACCTGTTCGCGGAGGTCGAGCTGCCCTCGGGCGCGGACGTCCGGGGGTTCGCCCTGCATCCGGCGCTGTTCGACGCCGCGCTGCACGTGACGGCGCTGAGCGGCGCCGAGCACGACGGCCGGACCAGGTTGCCGTTCGCCTGGCGCGGGGTGGCCGTGCACGCCGTCGGGGCGACGGCGGTGCGGGTGCGGCTCACCCTGTCCGGGCCGGACACCGTCGGGCTGTCGATCACGGACCGGAGCGGCGCTCCGGTGGCCTCGGTGGAGGCGCTGACCGTGCGGCCGCTCGCCGACGGGCAGGGCGCAGCGCCGGTCGTCCGCCGGGACGCGCTGTACCGCCTCTCCTGGCAGCCGGTGACGGCCACCGCCGAGCGGGAGGACCCGGCCGACTGGGCGGTGCTCGGCGCGTTCCCGCACCCCGTCGAGTGGCTCGGGGGGCGGCCGCGGGCGTCCGACGACCTCGCGGCGCTGCTGCGGGAGGCCGACGCGGGTGTGCCGCTCCCGGCGACGGTGGTCGTGTTCGCCGCGGCGGAGGACCGGGCCGGAGCCGGAGCCGGAGCCGGTCCGGACGCCGGCGCCGGGGGCCCGGTCGACGGCGCCCACGCCACCACCCATCGGATCCACCGCCTGGTCCGGCAGTGGCTCGCCGACGAGCGGCTGGAGGAGAGCCGACTGGTCGTGGTCACCGAGCACGCGGTCGCCGTCCGGGCCGGGGAGCACGTCACCGGCCTGGCCACCGCCCCCGCCTGGGGCTTCCTGCGGGTCGCCCAGCTGGAGCGGCCGGACCGGTTCGCCCTGGTGGACCTCGACGGCCGGGAGTCCTCCGTACGGCGGCTGCCCGAGGCCCTCGCCGCGCAGGAGCCACAGCTCGCCCTGCGTGACGGCTCCGCCTTCGCGGCCCGGCTGGTCCACGCCGACACCGAGGCGCTGCTGACCCCGCCCGCGGACGCCGCCGCCTGGCGGCTGTCGACCACCGCGGCGGGCACCGTCGACAATCTCGTCCTGGAGCCCTCCCCCGCCCTCGAACGGCCGCTGGCGGCCGGGGAGGTGCGGGTCGCCGTCCGGGCCGCCGGGGTGAACTTCCGCGACGTGCTCATCGCGCTCGGCCTGTACCCGGGCGAGGCGGCCATCGGCAGCGAGGCCGCCGGCGTGGTGCTGGAGATCGGCCCGGAGGTCACCGGCCTCACGCCCGGCGACGCCGTCATGGGGCTGTTCCCGGAGGGCGCGGTCGGCCCGGTGGCGGTGGCCGACCGGCGCGCGCTGACCCGGGTGCCGTCCGGCTGGACGTTCGTCCAGGCCGCCGCGGCGCCGGTCGCGTTCCTGACCGCCTACTACGCGCTGCACGACCTGGCGGGGCTGCGGCCCGGACAACGGCTGCTCGTGCACGCCGCCACCGGCGGGGTCGGCATGGCCGCCGTCCAGCTGGCCCGGCACTGGGGCGCGGAGGTCTTCGCGACCGCGAGCCGCCCCAAGTGGGACGCGCTCCGCGCGGAGGGCTTCGACGACGCGCACATCGCCGACTCCCGGACGCTCGGCTTCGAGGAGGAGTTCCGGGCCGCGACCGGCGGGGAGGGCGTCGACGTCGTCCTGGACTCGCTGGCCGGCGAGTTCGTGGACGCCTCGCTCCGCCTGCTGCCCCGCGGCGGGTCCTTCCTGGAGATGGGCAAGACCGACGTCCGCGACGCCGACGAGGTGGCGACCAGGCACCCGGGCGTCGCCTACCGGGCGTTCGAGACGGTCGAGGCGGGCCCGGACCACGTCCGGGGGATGCTCGCGGAGCTGGGCCGGCTGTTCGACGAGGGGGTCCTGCACCCCCTCCCGGTCAGTGCCTTCGACGTCCGCCAGGCACCCCAGGCGTTCCGGCTGATGAGCCAGGCCAAGCACACCGGCAAGCTCGTCCTCACCGTCCCCCGGCCGCTCGCCGCCGACGGCACCGTGCTGGTGACCGGCGGCACCGGCACGCTCGGCGCGGCGGTCGCCCGGCACCTGGTCGCCGAGCACGGCGTCCGGCACCTGCTGCTGGTGGGCCGGCGCGGCCCCGAGGCGGCCGGCGCCGCCGAACTCCGGGCCGAACTCGCCGGGGCGGGCGCCGAGGTGACCGTGCTGGCCTGCGACACGGCCGACCGGGAGGCCCTCCGCCGGGTGCTCGGCACGATCCCGCCGGAGCACCCGCTCACCGCCGTCGTGCACTCCGCGGGCGTCACCGACGACGCCGCCGTCACCGTCCTGGAGCCCGGTCAGCTCGACCCGGTGCTCCGCCCCAAGGTCGACGCCGCCTGGCACCTGCACGAGCTCACCCGCGACCTCGACCTCACCGCCTTCGTGCTGTTCTCCTCGCTCGCCGGCACCCTCGGCAACCCGGGGCAGGCCAACTACGCGGCGGGCAACACCTTCCTGGACGCGCTGGCCGCGCACCGGCACGCGCTGGGCCTGCCCGCGGTCTCGCTCGCCTGGGGCCTGTGGGAGAGCGCCAGCGGCATCACCGCCGACCTCTTCGCGGAGAAGCAGCACGCCGTCGCGCACAGCCTGCTCACCACCATGTCCGACGCCGAGGCGCTCGCGCTGTTCGACGCCGGGCTCGCCGGGGGCCGCGCCGACCTCGTCCCGGCCGGCATCAACCTGGCCGCGGTCCGGGCGGCCGCCGAGACCCGGGCGGCGCCCGCGGTGCTGCGCGGCTTCCTGCGCCCCGCCCGCCGCCGGGCCGGCGGCCGGACCGCCACGCAGGGCTCGCTGGCGCGGGAGCTCGCCGGCCGCTCCGAGGCCGAGCAGCGCGGTCTGCTGCTGGACCTGGTGCGCGGCAACGTCGGCGCCGTGCTCGGCCACCCCGCGCCGGAGACGATCGACCCCCGGCGCCCGTTCCAGGAGATCGGGTTCGACTCGCTGACCGCCGTCGAACTCCGCAACCGCCTGAACTCCGAGACCGGCCTGCGACTGCCCGCCACCCTGGTCTTCGACCACCCGAGCGCGGCCGCGCTCGCCGAGTACCTGCACGAACGGCTGGGCGGCCGGACCGAGGGCGCCGCCGTCCGCGTCCGGGCCGCGTCCGGCGGCGCCGACGACCCGGTCGTGATCGTCGCGATGGCCTGCCGCTACCCGGGCGGTGTCCGGTCCCCGGAGGAGCTGTGGGACGTCGTCGACACCGGCCGGGAGACGGTGGCGGGCTTCCCCGAGGACCGCGGCTGGGACCTGGACGGCCTCTTCGACCCCGACCCCGACCACCCCGGCACCTCGTACGTCGACCGGGGCGGCTTCCTGGAGGAGGCCGGGCACTTCGACGCCGAGTTCTTCGGCATGAGCCCGCGTGAGGCGCTGGGCACGGACCCGCAGCAGCGCGTCCTGCTGGAGACCGCCTGGGAGGCCCTGGAGCGGGCCGGCATCCCCGCCGGGACGCTGCGGCGCAGCCGTACCGGCGTCTTCGTCGGCATGACGTCCTACGGGTACCCGGCCAGCGCGTCCCGGGAGGCGGAGGCGGTCGAGGGCTACCTGCTGACCGGTGCGGCCAGCAGCGTCGCGTCCGGCCGGATCGCCTACGCCCTCGGCCTGGAGGGCCCGGCGATGACCGTCGACACGGCCTGCTCGTCGTCGCTGGTGGCGCTGCACCTGGCCGCGCAGTCGCTGCGCAACGGCGAATGCGACCTCGCGCTGGCCGGCGGCGTCACCGTGATGCCCTCGCCGAGCGTCTTCGTCGGCTTCAGCCGCCAGCGCGGCCTGGCGCCGGACGGGCACTGCAAGCCGTTCGGAGCCGACGCCGACGGCACCGTCTTCTCCGAGGGCGTCGGCCTGCTCCTGGTCGAACGGCTGTCGGACGCCCGGCGCAACGGGCACCAGGTGCTCGCGGTGGTGCGCGGCTCGGCCGTGAACTCCGACGGCACCAGCAACGGCCTGACCGCACCCAACGGCCCCTCCCAGCAGCGGGTGATCGAGCAGGCCCTCGCCAATGCGGGCATCACCCCGGCGGACGTGGACGCCGTCGAGGCGCACGGCACCGGCACCACGCTCGGCGACCCGATCGAGGCCCAGGCGCTGCTGGCCACCTACGGGCAGGACCGGCCCGCCGACCGGCCGCTCTGGATCGGCTCGGTCAAGTCCAACATCGGCCACACCCAGCAGGCGGCCGGCGTGGCGAGCGTGATCAAGACGGTCCAGGCGATGCGGCACGGCCGGCTGCCGGCGATCCTGCACGTCGACGAGCCGACGCCGCACGTCGACTGGGAGTCCGGAGCCGTCTCGGTGCTCACCGGGACGGTGCCGTGGCCGGAGACCGGGCGGGCCCGGCGGGCGGGCGTGTCCGCGTTCGGCATCAGCGGCACCAACGCCCACATCATCCTGGAGCAGCCGGCCGCCGCCGACCGCGCCACCGCGCCGGCACCCGCCGCCGCCGGCCCGGCCGTCCTGGTACCGGACCCGCGGGGCGCGGCCGCGCTGCCCTGGCCGGTGTCGGGCAGGACGCCGGCGGCGCTGCGCGGTCAGGCCACCCGGCTCGCCGGGTACGCGGCAGGCGGCACGGCCGAACCGGCCGACACCGCCTGGGCGCTGGCCACCGGCCGGGAGGCGTTCGAGCACCGCGCCGTCGTCCTCGGCCGCGACCGCGACGACCTGGCCGCGGCGCTGGCGGCCCTCGCCGCCGACCGGCCGCATCCGGCACTGGTCCAAGGCCCGGACACCGCCTCCGGGCCGGCCCGGACCGTCCTGGTCTTCCCCGGCCAGGGCTCGCAGTGGGACGGCATGGCGCTCGACCTGCTGGAGCGCTCACCGGTGTTCGCCGCGCACCTGACCGCCTGCGCCGAGGCGATCGACCGCCACACCGACTGGTCGCTGCTGGACACCCTGCGCGGCGGCCCGGGCGCGGCCGACCTGTCCCGGGTGGACGTGGTCCAGCCCGCGCTGTTCGCGGTGATGACCTCGCTGGCCGAGCTCTGGAAGTCCGCCGGTGTCGTCCCGGACGCGGTCGTCGGCCACTCCCAGGGGGAGATCGCCGCGGCCTACGTGGCGGGGGCGCTGTCGCTGGACGACGCGGCGCGCGTGGTCGCGCTCCGCAGCAAGGTCCTGACCAGGCTCGCCGGGACGGGCACCATGGCCTCGGTACCGCTGCCCGCCGAGGAGGTCTCCGCCCGCCTGGCCGAGGCCGACGACGTCCACCTGGCCGCGGTCAACGGGCCGGACAGCACGGTCGTCGCGGGCGGCGCGGACGCCGTCCGGGCGTTCGTCGAGCGGTACCGGGCCGAGGGCGTCCGGGCCCGGCTGATCCCCGTCGACTACGCCTCGCACACCCCGCACATCGACGCGCTGCGCGACGAGTTGCTGGAGGTGCTGGCCCCCGTCAGCCCGCGGACCGGCACCGTGCCCTTCTACTCCACCCTCACCGGCGCGATCATCGACACCGCCGAACTGGACGCCGACTACTGGTACCGCAACCTGCGGCACACCGTCCGGTTCGCCGAGGCCACCGAGGCGCTGCTCGACAGCGGCCACCGGCTGTTCGTCGAGTCCGCGCCGCACCCGGTGCTGACCGTCGGCATGCAGCAGACCATCGAACGCGCCGACGTCCCGGCGCAGGCCCTCGGCACGCTGCGGCGCGACGAGGACGGCGGCCGCGAGCTGCTGGCCGCCCTCGCCCGGGCCTACACGCACGGCGCCCCGGTCGACTGGACGACCGTGCTCGCCCCCGCCGCCGCCCGGCCCGACCTGCCGACGTACGCGTTCCAGCGCGCCCCGTACTGGCTCAAGCCCTCGGCGGTGGCGGGCGACGTCACGTCCGCCGGGCTGGCCGACACCGGGCACCCGCTGGTCTCGGCCGGACTGTCGGTCGCCGCCGACGGCCGGCGGATCCTCAGTGGGCGGGTCTCGCTGCGCACCCACCCGTGGCTGTCCGACCACCGGGTGGAGGACGCCGCCCTGGTGCCCGGCACCGCCTTCGTCGAACTGGCGCTGTACGCGGCGCGCGAGACCGGCTGCGCGGCGGTGGACGAGATCACCCTGCTCGCGCCGCTGGTGCTGCCCGAGCAGGGCGGTGTCCAACTGCAGGTCGTCGTCCTGGCCGAGGAGGACGGCGCGCGCCCCGTCACGGTGCACTCGCGCCCCGAGTCCGACGACCCCGACGCGGAGTGGACGCTCCACGCCACCGGGTCGCTGACCGCGGCCGCGGGCCCGGCGGCGGAGCCGCTGACCGTGTGGCCGCCGGACGGGGCCGAACGGCTCGACGCCGACGCCGCGTACGACCGCTTCACCGCCAAGGGCCAGGTCTACGGGCCGGTGTTCCAGGGGCTGCGGGCGGTCTGGCGGCGGGACGGTGACCTCTACGCCGAGGTCGCCCTCCCCGAGGACGTCGACCCGGAGGGGTTCGGCGTCCACCCCGCACTGCTCGACGCCGCCCTGCACGCCCTGATGGCGGTGCCGCCCGCACCGGACGACGCGGCCGACGGGTCGGCGGTGCTGCTGCCGTTCTCGTGGACCGGTCTCTCGCTGGAGGCGGCCGCCGGCCGCACGCTGCGCGTCCGGGTGCGGTCCGGCGCCGACCGCTCCGTGGGCCTGGACCTGGCCGACGGCGCCGGCCGGCCGCTCGGGCGGATCGGGGCGCTGCGGCTGCGGCCGCTCGTCCAGGGCCCGGGCGGGCTCGGGGCCGGCCGCGGCCGGGGGCCGCTGTTGGCCACCCGGTGGGTCGAGGCCGGCCCGGCCGGAGACGCCGCGCCGTCGCTGGTCCTGGTCGGCGAGACCGGCATCACCGGCGGCCGCGCCCCCCGGTACCCCGATCTGGACGCGCTGCGCGCGGCCGTCGCGGACGGCGCCCCGGCACCGCGCGCCGTCGTGGTGGACTGCGGCGCCGCGCAGGCGGGGTCGGGCGACCCGGCCGAGCGGACGCACCGGGCGACCCACCACGCGCTGGACCTGGTCCAGCGGTGGCCGGCCGAGGAGGCCTTCGCCGGGGCGACGCTGGTCCTGCTCTCGCGCGGCGCGGTCGCCGTCACGGACCAGGACGACACACCCGTCACCGCGCACGAGGACGTGCCGGACCTCGCGGCGGCCTCCGTCTGGGGGCTGGTCCGCAGCGCCCAGTCGGAGAACCCGTTCGGCTTCCAGCTCGTCGACGTGGACGCGGACACCACCGAGGACGCGCTCACCGCGGCGATCGCCGCCGGGGAGCCGCAGGCCGCGGTGCGCGGGGGCAGGGCCTACCTGCCGCGGCTGGCCCGGCCGGCTGCGGCTCCGCCCGTACCCGCGCCCTCGACCGCGCCCGTGCCGGTGTCGGCGCCCTCGTCCTTCGGACCGGGCGGCACGGTCCTGGTGACCGGCGGCACCGGCACCCTGGGCGGCCTCGTTGCCCGGCACCTGGTGACCGCGCACGGCGTCGACCACCTGCTGCTGGTCAGCCGCGGCGGCCCGCTGGCGGACGGCGCCGGCGAACTGGCCGCCGAACTCGGCGGCCTCGGCGCCACCGTCACCATCACCGCCTGCGACACGGCGGACCGCGAGGCACTCGCCGCGGTGCTCGCCGCGATCCCCGGCGAGCACCCGCTGACCGCCGTGGTCCACGCCGCCGGGACACTGGACGACGCGACGGTGGCCGGGCTGACCCCGGAGCGGCTGGACGGCGTGCTGCGCCCGAAGGTCGACGCCGCGTGGCACCTGCACGCCCTGACCGAGCACCTCGGGCTGTCGGCGTTCGTGCTGTTCTCCTCCGCCGCGGGCGTCCTCGGCGCCCCCGGCCAGGCCAACTACGCCGCCGCCAACAGCTTCCTCGACGCGCTCGCCGCCCACCGGCGGGCCCGGGGGCTGCCCGCGGTGTCCCTGGCCTGGGGCCCGTGGGAGCAGACCAGCGCGCTCACCGCGCGGACGGAGGGCGCCCGGGATACCGGCGCGGCCCGCCGCGGCCTCGTCCGGCTCACCACGCCGGACGCGCTCGACCGGTTCGACGCCGCCCTCGACGCGGGCCCCGCGGCCCTGGTCCTGGCCGAACTCGACCTGCGGGCACTGCGCGCCCAAGCGGCCGCGGACGCCTTGCCGCCGGTCCTGCGCGGGCTGGTCCGGGTGCCGCCGCGCCGGGCGGACGACACCGGCCCCGCCCTCGCCGAGCGGCTCATCGGGCGGGACCCGGCCGACCAGCAGGCCCTGGTGGTCGAGGTGGTGCGCGGCCACACGGCCGCCGTCCTGGGCCACGGCTCCCCGGCCGGCCTTGCCACCGACCGCGCCTTCCAGGAGCTGGGCTTCGACTCGCTGACCGCGATCGAGCTGCGCAACCGGCTCAACCGGGCGACCGGGCTCACTCTGCCGGCCACCCTGGTCTTCGACTACCCGACGGTGGGGGCGCTGGCCGCGTACCTGAGGGAGCGCCTCGCCCCGCCGGAGCAGTCGCCGGCCGAGACGGTGCTCGCCTACCTCGACCAACTGGAGGCGGCGTTGGCGGCGTTGCCCCAGGAGGACGCGGACGCGTCGATCGACCAGCGCCTGCGGCTGCTGGCCTTCCGCCCGAGGACGGCGTCCGGCGGTCCGAAGGATGCGGGCGCGGCGAACGGATCCGGGAACGGACCCGCGAACGGGTCCTCGAACGGTGCCGCCGACGGCACGGCGGACGGCACGCCGGGCGGCGCCGGGATCGGCACGGCCTCGGCCGACGAGCTGATGGACCTGATCGACCGCGAGTTCCGCCAGGGGTGACCGTGTCAGGGGGGCGCGGCTCCGGCCGCGCCCCCCTGACACGGAGCCGTCACCGGCCTCACGGGTCGGAACACCAACGGACCCCCCTGGGCGAGGACATGATCCTCGCCCAGGGGGGTCCGTTGGTGCCCGGCCCGGGCCGCCCGGGCGGTGCCGCGTCCTCAGCCCGCCAGTTCGGCCAGGTCCTCGGCGGTCAGCCGCAGGCCGGCCGCGGCGACGTTCTCCTCCAGGTGCCCCAGGACGCTGGTGCCCGGGATAGCCAGCACCGCCGGCGAGTGGGCGAGCAGCCAGGCCAGCGCCACCTGCTGGGTGGTCGCGCCGTGGCGGGCGGCGACGGCCGCCACCCGGGCCGGGTCGATCTTCTCGCCGCCCCCGCCGAGCGGGAAGAACGGCACGTAGGCGATGCCCTCCTTCTCACAGATCGCGAGGAGGTCGGCGTCGGCCCTGCGGTGCACGTGGAACTGGTTCTGCACCGCGGCGACCGGGGCGATGGCCCGGGCCTCGGCGAGCTGGACCGCGTCGACGTTGCTGACGCCCAGGTGCCGGATCAGCCCCTCGGCGCGCAGCTCGGCCAGGGCCTTGAAGCGGTCGCCGACCGACTCGCCGCCCGGCTCGCCCATACCGCCGACCCGCAGGTAGACCAGGTCGAGGCGGTCCACGCCGAGCCGGCGCAGGTCCTCCTCGACCAGGCCGCGCAGCTGCTCGGGGGTGGCCTCGGCGGTGGGCATCACACCGCCCTCCAGCATGGGGCCGACCTTGGTGGCGATCACCAGGTCGTCGCGGTACGGGGAGAGCGCCTGACGGATCGTCTCGTGCGACTGGAGGTCGCCGAAGCCGTAGAAGCCCGCGGTGTCGATGTGGTTCACGCCGAGTTCGACGGCGCGGCGCAGAACGGCGGCGGCCGACTCGGGGTCGCGCACCGAGCCGCCGAGGGCGATCCGCATCGCTCCGAAGCCGAGCCGGTTGACCCGCAGGTCACCGCCGAGCAGGAAGTCTCCGGCGGAGGCGGCCGTGGTGGTGGTCATGTGTGTGCATCCTCGGGTTGTCGGTTGGACGGGTCAGGTCGGAGCAGTCGGAGCAGGTCGGCTCCGAAGAGCCGGGTCGGCTCCGAAGAGCCGGGTCGGTACCGGTCCGGGGACGCCCGCCCGGAGCGCGCCGAGCGGCGCGGACGCGGTCGGCCCGGCGGTGCGGACACCGCCGGGCCGCCGCACGGGCCGGTCAGGCTCCCTGCGGCTGGGCGACCTCGGTCTCCTTCTTCGGCGCCGACGCGGGCGCCAGCACCGTCTTCGGCAGGAACAGGGTCGGCACGACCGCGAGCGCCAGGAAGCCGACGCTCCACCAGAAGGTGGTGCTGTAGGCGTCCGCCAGACCGGCCGGGCCGACGGTGCCGTCGGGCGCCTTGGTCTGGTCGGACAGCTGGATCTGGAGCACCACACTGATCACGGCGGTGCCCGCCGACAGGCCGAGCTGCTGGAAGATCCGCGAGGCACCGGTCGCCCGGGCGATCTGCTGCGGCGGCAGCCCGACGTAGAGCGCGGTCGACATGGTCAGCACCACCATCGCCAGGCCCACACCGGAGACCAGCATGGCGGTGAGGATGAGGACCCGCGAGGTGCCCGCGTCGAACTGCGTGAAGAAGGCGGAGCCCGCGATGGCGATGACGATGCCCACCGCGCCGACGAGCCGGGGGCCGAGCTTGTTGAACACCCGGCCGAGCAGGACGGAGGTGACCACCGAGCCCACCCCGAAGGCGACCAGCAGCAGACCAGTGCTCATCGGGCTCTCGCCGTGAACCTGCTGCAGGAACAGCGGCTGGATGATGCCGGCACCCATGGTGAGCCCGACCAGCAGCAGCAGGGTGCACGACGTCGCGAAGCCCCGGTACTTGAACATCTGCATCGACACCAGCGCGTCGACGTTCGGCCGCGCGGCGTGCACGCCGAACCCGGCGAGCAGCGCTCCGCCGACCGCGAGCAGCGCGATCACCTGGCCGCTGCCGAACCCGACCGTGCCCGCCCGGGAGAAGCCGTAGACGACGGCCACCAGACCGGGGACGAGCAGCAGCACCCCGAGCACGTCCAGCTTGGCGGCGGTCTCCGCCCTCATGTTCGGCAGGTTGCGGCCCGCCACCAGGAAGGCGATCGCGCCGATCGGGATGTTGATGAAGAACATCCACCGCCAGTCGAAGCCGTCGACGATGACCCCGCCGAGGACCGGGCCGAGTGTCGGGCCGATCATGCCGGGGATCGCCATCAGGGCGACCAGCTTCGCCCGGTGCTCCATGCCGGCGAGCCGCATCAGCATCGCCTGGCCGACCGGGACCATCATCCCGCCGCCGAGGCCCTGCACCACGCGGGCCACCACCAGCATCCAGATCGAGCCGGACAGGCCGCACAGGACCGATCCGACCAGGAAGACGGCCATCGAGACGATCCACATCGTCCGGGGCCCGAATCGGTCCGCCGCCCAGCCGGCGAGTGGCATGCCGACCATCAGGGCGAGCAGGTAGGCGGTCACCACCCACTGCAGGGTCGCCACCGAGACCGACAGGTCGTGGGAGAGCGTGTTCAGCGCCACGCTGACCATGGTCCCGTCGAGCTGCATCACCAGCAGGCCGAGCAGGACGACCCCGGCGACCCTCAGCAGCTCGGGTGGTAACCCCTGGCTCTTGCCGGCGGGCTGGACGTCACTCGAACTCTGCGCCATCAGACTCCCTCGCGAACGTCCGCATATCCGGGCCTTTCGATCACGGCAACAGGCTCCCACATGCTTGCGTGCCACGCAACCAATTGCCGATCCTGCAGAAATCTGCTGATCACCTGGAGGTGTCCACCGGGACCCGCCCGCCCGCCCGAACCGCCCGGGACCGCCGCCCGGACCACCGGCCGAGCGGGTCGGGAGGGTTCAGCCCTCCTTTAGCGCGCCGGGCTTCCATGGGCCACCAGCATCCCGAGAGGTGACCCCGTGCGTATCCTTTTCGCCCCGCTCCCCCGAGCTCCCCACCTGTACTTCGTCGCGCCGCTTGCCTGGGCCTGCCGGGCGGCCGGGCACGAGGTGCGGATCGCGGCGCCACCGGACCTCACCGAGGCGGTGGTCCGGGCCGGGCTGACCCCGGCCGAGATCGGCGCCGGGCCGCGCGCGGCGGAGCCCGCGGCGCCCACCGCCCCCGGCGGCCGGCCAACCACCCCCGCCACGCCCGGCCTCCTCGCCGAGGCGTCCGACGACGAGCGGCACAGGCTCCTCGACCTCAGGTTCGCCCCGCTGGTCGACACGGCCGTCCGGACCGCCCCCGACCTGGTGCGGTTCGCCGAACACTGGCGCCCCCAGCTCGTCGTCGCCGATCCGATGGCCTTCGCGGCCCCACTGGCCGCGGCGGCCCTGGACATCCCGCTGCTGCGCCACCTCACCGGGCCCGACATCATGCACCGCACCCACAATCCGATGCACGGGCCGACCACCGGCGACGAGTACACCCCCAACTGGCCCACCGGGCTGGCCGAGCTCTACGCGGAGTTCGGCGCGGCGATCCGCGACGACTACGCGTCGGGCAGCATCGACCCCTGGCCGGGCAGCGTGCAGGTACCGGACGCGCCCGCCCGCATCCCCGTGCGCTTCGTCCCGTACGACGGCGCCGCCACCGCGCCCGACCGGACTCCGGAGCCGAGCGGCCGCCCGCGGGTCTGCGTCAGCTGGGGCGAGCGGGGCGAGCCCGACGGCGGAGCCGGCGAGGCGCCCGTCCTCACCCGGGTCCTCGACGCGCTCGCCGCCCGGGACGTCGACGTCGTCCTCACCGGCAGCGGGATCGACCGGGTCCGGCACCGCCCGCTCCCGGACCGGATCCGCCTCGCCGATGACCTACCCCTGCACGCGGTGGTGCCCGCCTGCGGCGCCGTGATCAGCGAGGGCGGCACCAACACCATCCTCACCGCCGCCTCGCTCGGCGTCCCCCAGGTCCTGCTCCCCCTGGTGGAACGGCCGCCCAACGCGGCCAACTTCTGCGAGAGCGGCGCGGGCATCACCCTGAGCGGCACCGGAGCCGACACCGAGGCCATCGGCGCCGCGGTCGACTCGGTACTCGCCGACGGCGGGTTCCGGGCCGCCGCCCGGAAGATGCGCGACGAGATCGCCGCCGCCCCGTCGCCCGCCGACCTGGTGCGCACCCTGGAGGAGCTGGCCTGACCGCACCTGCCGGCACCGGCCCGGCGGGACGCCTCCCGGCCTCGGAGGCGTCCCGCCCGCCGGTCGCCGTTCACGACCGCCGGGCGGACACGGTCATCTTCTTGACGCCGTAGAACTCCGAGTCGTGGAACACCGCGTCGCCCGTGGGCCGCAGCTCGCTGAAGGCGTCCAGGAGTCCGTTGAGGGCGATCTCGGTCTCCAGCCGGGCCAGCGGGGCACCGAGGCAGAAGTGGATGCCGTGGCCGAACCCGACGTGTCGGTTCGGGTCGCGGTCGATGTCGAACCGCTCCGGCTCCCGGAACTGCCGCTCGTCGTGGTTGGCCGAGAGGATCGACGGCATGACGATCCCGTTGGCCGGGATGACGCCGCCGGCCAACTCCAGCTCCTCGGTGGCGATCCGCAGCGCCCGGGGGAACGGCGGGCGCCACCGGACGACCTCCTCCAGCGCCGCGGGCACCAGGGACCGGTCGGCCCGGATCCGGGCCTCGGCCTCCGGGGTGTCCCCCAGGCAGAGCAGGGTGTTGCCGAGCAGCAGGGTGGTGGTGATGTGGCCGGTGTTGAGCAGCAGGGCCGCGAAGGTGGCCACCTGGAGGTCGGTCAGCCGCTCCCCGTCGAGCTCCGCCGCGGCCAGCGCGCCGAGCACGTCCCCGGTGGACCGCTCCGAGCGCCGGCGCCGGACCTCGGCCACCAGGTACTCGTCGAGCTCCTTGGTGGTGTCCGCGATGGCCTTGGCCGCGGCCTCGTCGGACTCCGAGTCGTCGGCCCGGATGCCGAGCAGCCGGTCGGCGCACTCCCGGAAGAACGCCCGGTCGGCCGGCGAGATGCCGAGCAGTTCGGCGATCACGATGACCGGCAGCGGGTACGCCAGGTACTCGACGAAGTCGAAGGTGTCGTCCGGGGCGGCGGCCAGCAGCTCCCCGACGATCTCCCGGATGCGTGGCCGCAGGGCGGCGACGGTCTTCGGCGTGAACGCCTGGCTGACCAACTGCCGCAGCTTCCGGTGGTCCGGCGGATCCTGCCAGGGCAGGTTCGCGCTGAGCTTCTCCTCGCCGAAGACCGGCATGAGCCGGCCGATGTTCGACGAGAAGCGCGCCGGGTCGGAGAACACCTCTTGGACGTCGGCGTACCGGAAGACGAAATAGTGGCCGCGCTCGTCCTGCCAGAGCGGCTGCTCGTCGCGCATGCGCCGCATCCATTCCAGGAGTTCGGCGCCACCGTCGGTGAACAGCGGCATCCGGACGGTTTCGCCCGTGCTCATCACACCTCCCGTATCGGGCCGCGGGATTCCGGCGAATTCCGTTTCGCGGCCCGCGACAGCGGCCCAATTTAGCAACGAAGCGGCGGCCTGTCTCGGGTCGGAATACCCTGGATCGAATATTAGTGAGATTTTAGATTTCACCGTTAGCCTGGCACCCGCCATGGACGAACGAATTCCGACGCACCCGCGGTACCGGCAGTCCCAGGATGCCGGTATTCCCGCGATGTCGGTAATCCCGCGGCGCCGGAAAACCGACGACTCCGGCCGTGCCGCACCGCCGCCGAAACAGGAGCTGCCATGACCGAGGCCACGTCGGCACCGCACAGTGGCGACCTTCCCCAGGTGCCCGACTTCCCGATGCCGCGCGGCTGCCCGCTCGACCCGGCGCCGATGTACACGCGGCTGCGCACCGAGCGGCCGGTCACCCAGGTCGCGCTGCCGAGCGGGCAGAAGGCCTGGCTGGTCACGAGCTACACGCACGTGCGCGCGCTGGTGACCGATCCGAGGATCAGCTCGGACCACCACCACCCCAACCTGCCGCTGCTCGTCCCGCTCGGCCCCGCCGAGGGAGGCTCCCAGGGCGGGGAGTCCCACGGAATGGGCAACACCCTGGTGGGGCTCGACCCGCCGGAGCACTCCGCGCCGCGGCGGATGGTCATCTCCGAGTTCACCGTCCGGCGCGTCCAGGAACTGCGGCCCCGCATCACGGAGATCGTGGAGAGCTGCATCGACGACCTGATCGCCGCCGGCCCCGGCGCCGACCTGGTGGCCATGGTCGCGGTGCGCGTGCCCTCGATGGTGCTGTCCGAACTGCTCGGCGTCCACCCACCCGAGCGCGAGTTCTTCCACACCCGCACCTCGGCGATGCTCAGCCGCGCGAGCACCCCCGAGGAACGCCGGACCGCCATGGTCGAACTGGCCACCTTCATCGACGGCCTGATCCGGGAGAAGGAGCAGGAGCCGACCGACGACGTGCTCGGCCGGCTCATCGTGAACAACCGGGAGACCGGGGTGTTCACGCACATGGGCCTGCTCCAGATGGCCTACCTGCTGCTGGTCGCCGGCAACGAGACGACGGCGAACATGATCGCGCTGGGCACCACCGGCCTGCTGGAGAACCCGGAGGTCGTGGCCGAGCTGACCGCGGACCCGAGCCGGATCGGCCGGACCGTCGAGGAACTGCTCCGGTACTTCACCATCTCGGACGTGCTGCTCCGGACAGCCCGCGAGGACATCGAGATCGACGGCGTGACGATCCGCAAGGACGACGGCGTCCTGCTCGGGCTGGGCTCGGCCAACCGGGACGAGACGGTCTTCGACAGCCCCGACCGGCTGGACATCCACCGGGGCGCGCGGCACCACATGGCGTTCGGCTACGGCATCCACCAGTGCCTGGGCCAGAACCTCGCCCGGGCGGAGCTGGAGATCGTCTTCACCACGCTGTTCGCGCGGCTGCCGGGCCTGCGGCTGGCCGTACCCGTGTCGGAGCTTCCGTTCAAGCAGGACTCCAACACCTACGGCCTGCACGAGCTGCCCGTCACCTGGTGACCGCCTACCCGGCGCCGGCCCAACCGGGCAGCGCCGGGCAGGCGCCCGACGGTCCCGGCAGCCCCGACCACCCCCACCATCCGACCGGAAAGGACACCCCCGTGCGCATCGTCGTCGACCGCGACGTCTGCATCGGCGCCGGCCAGTGCGTGCTCACCGAGCCCCGCGTCTTCCAGCAGAACGACGAGGACGGCATGGTCGAGCTGCGGACCGACCGTCCGGACACCGGCACGGCCGAGACCGTGCGGACCGCCGTCACCCTGTGCCCGTCCCGGGCGCTGTCGATCGAGGCCTGACCGCCCGCAGCGAGGAGGCCGCCGGTCCCGGCGGCCTCCTCCGACGTCTGCCCCGGCGCTCGCCGGTCGTCGCCGGCCGTGCGCCGGCCTCCCCCGACGGGCCGTCGGACACCGATGACGGGAGAAGCCATGGAGACCGAGCAGCCGTCCCCCCTGGCCGGTACCGGCCTGCGCGGCCTGGTCGGCGACCGGGCCGCCGAACTCGGCGGCCGGCACCGCTGGCACCGGCTGGAGTGCGACCTCACGGACGCCGCCGCGGTGGACCGGGCGGTCGCCGAGAGCCCCGCCGAGGTGGTCGCGCACTTCGCCGCGTTCACCGACCTCGACGCGGCGGCGGCGCAGACCGGCGACCGCGGGGGCCCCTGCTACCGGGTGAACGTCGACGGGACCGCGAACCTCGCCGCCGCGTGCCGCCGGCACGGCCGCTACCTGATCCACGTCTCCACCGACTACGTCTTCAGCGGCGACCAGGAGGAGCCGTACCGGGAGACCGACCCGCCCGACCCGCTGGACTGGTACAGCCGGACCAAGCTCTGGGCCGAACGCGAGGTGCAGGAGTCCGGCTGCGCGTTCTCCGTCCTCCGCCCCTCCTTCCCGTTCCGGGCCCGCTACCGGCGCAAGGGGGACCTGGTCCGCACGCTGGTCGACCGGCTCGCCGCCGGGCGGATCCCGCCGATGTTCGACGACACGCTGGTGACCCCCACCTTCGTCGACGAGTTCGCCGCGGCCGTCGAGCGGGTGGCGGAACTCCGGCCGCCGGACGGGCTGTTCCACTGCGCGGGCGGCAGCTCGCTGTCCCCCTACGAGCTCACGATGGCGGTGGCCCGCACCTTCGGCCTCGACGCCGCCCCCGCCGCCCGCGGCCGCCTCGCGGACTACCTGCGCGACGCCGGACGCCCGTACCCGCGCTGGCTGAACGTGTCCAACGAGCACGCGACCCAGGTGCTCGGGGTGCGGTTCTCCCGCATCGAGGACGCCCTGGCGACCATGCGGGACCAACTCGCCCTCAGCGGGGAGCTCCCACGAACTCCCTGATCGAGCCGACCACGTAGTCGATCATCTCGGGGGTGATCCCGGGGTACACCCCGATCCAGAAGGTGTCCTCGGTGACGATGTCACTGACCGACAGGTCCCCCGACACCCGGAACGTGACGCCCGCGTACGCCGGGTGACGCGTCAGGTTGCCGCCGAAGAGCCGGCGGGTCGCGATCCGCCGCTCCTCCAGGAACGCCACCAACTCGCGGCGGGTGTACGGCGCGTCCCGCTCGACGGTCAGCACGAAACCGAACCAGCTCGGGTCGGAGCCCGGGGTCGGCTCCGGCAGCAGCAGGCCGGGGACCCCGTCCAGCCCCTCCCGCAGCAGCCTCCAGTTGCGGCGCCGCGCCGCGCCGAACTCCTCGATGCGGCGCAGCTGGGTCACGCCCATCGACGCCTGCAGGTCGGTGCTCTTCAGGTTGTAACCGACGTGGGAGAAGATGTACTTGTGGTCGTAGCCCTGCGGGAGGGTGCCGAGCCCCTGGTCGAACCGCTTCAGGCACCGGTCGTCCTCGCCCGGTTCGCACCAGCAGTCCCGGCCCCAGTCGCGGATCGACTCCACCAGTCGCGCGAGCGCCAGGTCGTTGGTGACCACACAGCCGCCCTCGCCGACCGTGATGTGGTGGGCCGGGTAGAAGCTCACCGTCGAAAGGTCACCGAACGTGCCGGTGAGCTTTCCCCGGTAGCGCGAACCGACCGCGTCGCAGTTGTCCTCGATCAGGAACAGGTCGTGCCTTCGGGCCAGTTCGGCGACCTCCTCGGCGGCGAACGGGTTGCCGAGCGCGTGCGCGGTCATGATCGCCCGGGTGCGCGGCCCGATCGCGGCGGCGATGGCCTCCGGCGTCGGGTTGTAGGTGCCGAGTTCGACGTCGACGAAGACCGGCACGAGCCCGTTCTGGAGGACCGGGTTGACGGTGGTGGGGAAGCCCGAGGCGGCGGTGATCACCTCGTCGCCGGGGCGCAGCCGCAGGTCCCCGAGCTGCGGTGAGGTCAGCGCGGTCAGCGCGAGCAGGTTCGCCGACGACCCCGAGTTGGTCAGGTGGGCCTTGCGCCGCTTGAAGTACCTGGCGAGGTCGCGCTCGAAGCGGCGCGCGCTCGGCCCCGCCGCGATCCGCATGTCCAACGCCGCCTCGACCAGCGCCGCCCGGTCCTCCTCGTCCAGGACCGCGCCGGAGGTGAGCACCGGTGTCTTCCCCGGGACGAAGTCTCCGTCGGTCTGGCTGTGGTGGTAGCCCCTCACCAGCTTCAGGATCGCTTCCTTGTCCTCACCCATGTGGTGGTACCTCCGTAGCCGTTGTCGGTGCGGCGCGTTCCCGCCGGGCGGATCGAGGGCGTGGCTCGGGTCTGCCGGGGCTCCCGGCAGACCGGGGGTACAGGTGTTTCGACCGGCCGGGCCGACAGGAGCTCCGGTCCGGGCAGCGGGCACCGGCGGCGCGACCGATCGGCCGGGCGCTCCCCAGTGCAACCGCGCGAGCTAAAGGACGGCTGAAGGACGGTCGCCGGGGCCGCCGGGGCCGATCGCCAGGGCGTGGCGCAGGGCCTCGCGCAGCACCTCGGCGAACGACGGGGCGTTGGTGCTGCTGAGCCAGTACCGGCCGGCCACCCGGACCGCCCCGGCGACCACGGCGGCCGTCACCGCCGGGGCCAGTTCCCAGCGTTCGGCGCCGGTGCGCTCGGCGATCGCGTCGGCCAGCGGCTCCTCGGCCATGCTGAACGCCTTCAGCGCCTCACCCTGCAGGGCGGGCGTGGACATGATCATGGCGAGCCCGGCCCGGTCGGGTTCGGGGTCGGCGAAGACCTCGACCACCACCGCGATGATGGCCTCACCGAGCGGCTCCTCCGCGGGTCTGGCCCGCAGCGCCCCGCCGAGGCGGCGGGACTGGTCGGTCTGGGCGGCACAGATCGCCTCCTCCCGACTGGAGAAGTAGTTGTTGTACGTCCGGGGGGCGACTCCGGCGGCCTCGGCGATGTCGCGCACCCGGACCAGGGCCAGCCCGTCGGGGCCCTTCTCCACCGCCAGCCGCAACGCGGCGGCACCGATCGCCTCGCGGGTGGCCTGCTTGGTGCGGGCCCGCATGTCCAGGGGTTCGTCTGCGGTCATGGCTGGTCAGGGGGCTGGCCGGAACGTGCCGGACGATCAGCCGGCCCCCGTCCTCCTCTCGTCGCCCGAAGCCTACGCACTGGCCCGGCCCGCGCCGACACCCGCTCTCCCTGCGGGCCGGCGCCCGAGCCCCGTCACCAGGACGCCCTCGGGCAGGCTCACGACGGGGCCTCCGCGGCGGCGTCGACCGGCGCCGGGGCGACCGCGGTGAACCGCCCGTAGCCGCCGCGGAACAGCACCAGCGGCCCGGCCTCGGAGGTGTCCCCGGCCTTGGCGAGCCGGTGCACCCGGGCGACCACGATCATGTGGTCACCCGCCGGGTGCTCGGCCTCCACCGAGCACTCCAGCCAGGCCAGCGCACCGTCGAGGACCGGCATCCCCGAGGGCGACGCCGACCAGGCCACCCCGTGGAACTTGGAGTCCCCGCTGGCGGTGGCCAGCCGCCGGGCCTGCCCGTACTGGCCGGCCGCCAGGAAGCAGATGCCGTGCTGCAGCCCGCTCCGCACCCGGGGCCAGCTGGTACTGGTGTGCGCCACGCAGAACGCCACCAGCGGCGGGTCGAGCGAGACGGACGTGAACGAGCTGACCAACAGCCCGACCGGCACCCCGTCGTCCATCCCGGTCACCGCCACCACACCGGTGGCGAAGTGGCCCAGCACCCGCCGGAAGTCGGCCGGGTCGAGCGCGTCGTCCCGGGGCTCGTCCAGCAGGTCGTTCAGTGCTTCGATACGGTTCGCTGCCATCCGGATCCTTCCACGGGTGCTCCCTGAACCGCCGTCCTGGCCGCTGTCCCGGCCATGTTCTCCGGCAGGGCTAATACAGGCCTTGCCTCCGGCTAGGTTCTGTCCGGCTCAGAGCCTGCGCCCGTACGTCCGGGGTGGACGGACGCACTTAGCCCCGACTTAGCGGCCGTTCCGAGAATCGACCTCCACGGGCTGGGAGACCGGCGCCGACGGACGGTGGAGGAATCGCAATGCCGCACCGCGCGAGATGGCGCATCGCCCCCGCAGCTCTGCTCCGCTGGTGGCAGGGGGTCGGAGACCTGGCGTACCTGATGGGCTGGGCATCCCCGCCCCACGACCACCGTCCGGGCGCCGCACCCGTACCCGACGCCGACGGCGCCGCCCCGCACCCCGCGTCACCCCCGGCCATGCCGCCCGGCCACCCCGAACGCCTCGCCACCGACCGCATGAGCTCCCTCGAACGCCGGCTCTGGGAAGAACTCGTCCTCCGCTTCCCCCGCTGATCCCCCGTCGGCCCCCGGCGGCCCGCCACACCCGCCCCACCCGTCCCGGGCCGGCCAAAACCCTTCGTCACGGCCGTCTCGACGCCGTACCGTGGTCCGGTCGATGATCTTGGCGCGGGAAGGGCGGGCACACGGCATGCAGCAGTACCAGGGGTGGGTCGACGAAGGCTACGGCGCCGTCGCGGACGCCTTCGCCGGCAACTTCGCCGAGTTCCCCGAACTCGGCGCCGCCGTCACGGTGTTCGTCGGCGGCCGCAAGGTGGTCGAGCTGTGGGGCGGCACCGCCGACGAGCGGACCGGCCGGGCCTGGGCGCGGGACACCGTCGTCCCCATCTTCTCCTGCGCCAAGGGCGCGGTCAGCATCAGCGCCCTGCTCCTCGCCCAGCAGGGCCGGCTGGACCTGGACGCCCCGATCGCCCGCTACTGGCCCGAGTTCGCGCGCCACGGCAAGCAGGGGATCACCGTCCGGATGATCCTCGGCCACCGGGCGGGGATCCCCGTCCTGGACGCGTCGCCCTCCTTCGAGGAGATCGCCGCATGGACCCCGGTGATCCGCGCGATCGAGCAGCAGCTGCCGCTCTGGGAGCCGGGAGCCACCTACGAGTACCACGGCCATGTGCTCGGCTTCGCGGTCGGCGAGGTGATCCGCCGGATCACCGGACTGACCCCGGGCGCGTTCCTGCGCAAGGAGATCACCGAGCCGCTCGGCGGCCTGCCGCTGTGGATCGGTCTGCCGGAGAGCGAACTCCCTTGCCTGGCAAGGCTGGTGGAGGCCGACGGGCGCCGCCCGATGCCCGGGCCGGAGCACCTGCTCACCCGGATCGTCACCATGAACGGCGCCCTGGTCTTCCCCGGCCTGGACGTGCCGCACGGCTGGAACGACCCGGCCCTGCACGCGATCGAGCTGCCCGGCGCGGGCGCCGTCGCCTCCGCCACCGGTCTGGCCGGCCTGTACGCGGCCGCGGCCACCGGGCTGGACGGCGGGCCCCGGCTGCTATCGCAGGACACCGTGACCGACGCGCTGCGCGAACTCTCCTCCGGCCAGGGATTCCTGGGCTTCGACATGGGCGCCCGCTGGGGCTCCGGCCTGCTGCTCGACTCCCCCGCGTTCCGCCCGCTGCTCGGCGCGCGCAGCTTCGGCAACGACGGCGCGGGCGGCCAGTTCGCCTTCGGGGACGACGAGTTCGGCGTCGGCTTCGCCTACGTGGCGAACCGGATGATCGGCCACGGCGACGCCCGGGCCAACCGGCTGATCGAGGCGGTGCGCGGGTGCCTGGGGTGACGGACTTCCTCGACCGGCTCACCCGGCTCTTCGCCACCGGCGCCCTCGGTGAACTGCGCTACGGCGCCCTGCTGTCCGAACTCTCCGCGCGCTACGGCGACCCGTGGGACGGCGGCCGGATCCACCGCGAGCGCCGTTGGCCGCACGCCTTCGGCTTCGGGGACGCGCTCACGGTGTTCTGCCGCTGCCGGCAGCTCCGCTCGGTGTCCCTGGCGACCTGGCAGGGTGAACTCGACCTCCCCGTGGACGGCGGCGGGACGCGGACCTACCGGACCGCCGTCGTCGAGTCCGAACTGACCGCCGCGCTCACCGCGGCGGGCTGCACCTGGCGGACGGTGGAGTACGAGAACCTGCCCGACCAGCGCACCTTGGAGTTCTCGCCCGTCGAGGACGTCTGGGTGGCCCTGATCCTCACCGACCGCGAGAACCGGGAGGATCCGCCGCTCGCGGACTGGATGCTCTACAAGGTGATGATGTGGGGCTGGGACCACGTCGACTGCCCGGGCCCCGACCCGTCCCTCCCGGACGACGGCTGGGGCGCGTCCGAACGCTGAGCCGGCGCGGGGCCGTTCCGTCCCCTGTGCGGAACGGCCCCGCGCCGACCGGCTACTTGAGCAGGAAGTCGTAGACCGCTCGCCGCCCGGCCGGGTCGGCCGCCCGGGTCTGCACCGAGTGCGCCGCACCCGGGACGATCACGACCTTCGGGTCGTGCGTCAGCTTCGCCTGCTGGTACAGCCACTCGTACGGGGTGGAGAGGTCCCGGTCCCCGCCGAGCAGCAGCACCGGCACGTTCGGCAGCTTGCGGTGCGCCGGCGGCAGCGGCGGCACCTGCTCGCGCGGCCAGTCCAGGCAGACCAGCAGGCTGCCCAGCCCGGTCGCGGTGGCCGGGTCGTACGGCCAGGTCTGCTCGGCCGTCAGGTTCTTCCGGGTCCGCTCCAGCGCGGCCGCCCGGCCCGCCACGGGGGTGTCCGAGGAGCCCCACGGGTAGCGCCCGTCGGCGCACAAGGTGGCGGCGTGCAGGCCCTGGCTGAGCAGTTCGGCCGGGGCGGCGTCGTTCTTGTGGACGTCGTCGATGAAGGCCTGGAGCTTCTGCGGGTTCCCGCCGGCCGCTTCGTGCAGGGCTTCCGGCACCCCGCCGTAGTCGGGGTCGGCGAACTCGTAGCTGGTGAGCGCGTCGAGGATCTGCGCGCCGTTGCCGTACTTCCGCACGGTGGCGGCGAGGTCGGCGGCCGGGTCGGTGGTGCAGCCGGTGGCCTGGCAGGCGGTGCGCAGCACCCGGGCGGTGGCGGGCAGCGCGACCAGGTCCATCGGGTCGTAGCCGCCCTGCGGCACGACCGAGTCGAGCACCAGCCGGTCCACGTGCGCCGGGTGGGCGAGGGCGTAGCGCTCGGCGACGAAGGTGCCGTAGGAGACGCCGTCGAGGGTGAGCCGGCGGTCGCCGAGGGCCTGGCGCAGCAGGTCGATGTCGCCGACGGTGTCGGCGCTGCTGTAGTAGCGGGCGTTCGGGCCGAGGGCGGTGGCGCAGTCGGCGATGGACTGCTTGCGGGGCACGGCGAGGTCGGAGGAGCCCATGTCCTCCTGGAGGCCGGGGCACTGGAGGGCCCGCTGTCCGGTGCCGCGCTGGTCGTACATGACCAGGCGGTAGTCCTTGAGGACGGGTTCCAGCTTGCTCGCGATCTTGCGCATCAGCGGGACGCCGGGCTGGCCGGGGCCGCCGGCGAGGAAGAGCAGGTCGCCCTTGGGGGCGTCGGCGTTGCCGGTCATCGCCACGTCGAGCTGGAGGGTGCCGGGCGTGCGGCCGCTGTGGTCGAGCGGCACGGTGAGGGTGCCGCAGGTGAATTCGGGCGCGCTCTGGCAGGGTGCCTGCCCGGTGACGCCGCCGCCGTGGTGCTGCGGTTCGGCCGGGGCGGCGACGGCGGGGCCGGCCAGGGTGGTGCCGGCGACCACCGCGACGGCTCCCAGCAGGGCGGCGATGCGGCCGCGCGTGCTCGTCATGTTCGTCGGGGTTCCTTCCGCTCGCGCCGCGTCCGTGCTGACGCGGTCACGGGAGAAGCCTGCGCCGGGGCGACTTCGAAGGCGAGCATTCGTGCCAGGATTCGACCAGGGTCGAAGGGTTGACGACCGAAGGGGCGACAAAGCCGACCGTTCCGGCGGGCAGGAAGCCGTCCGGACAGAGGGGTGGACGGCATGATCCGGCTCACGATCGACTCGACCGGGCTCGCCCGCACCCGGTTCGTCGTCTCGCCGTTGCACGAGGCGGTCAACACCCTGATGGCCTCCGGCCTCAACTCCCGCACCGGCCCGTACGCCTGGGTGGGCCGGACCCGCCAGGTGCTGCGGCGGGAGGGGCTGGAGCTGCTGTCCGGGCTGGCACTGGAGCGGTCGGGGGGCTACATCCCCGACTTCCTCTCCCCCCACCCGACCGGCCCCGAGCCGACGGTGGCGGAGCAGTTGGAGGCCGTCCGCCGCACCCCGCCCGAGCGGGTGCGGGCCGAGCTCGACACCGCACTCCACGGCCTGGCCCCGGCGAAGCTGAGCGGTCGCCAGCTGCCCGACGTGGTGCTGCGCACGCTGGCGCGCGGCCCGCGCCACTTCGCCGAGCGGGTCGCGGACGAGCTGGGCCGGTACTGGGAGGCGGCGCTCGCCCCGCACTGGCCGGACGCCCGGGCGGTGCTGGACGCCGAGATCGACCGGCGCGGCCGCCACCTCGCCCGGTACGGCTCCGGCTCGCTGTTCAACTCCCTGACACCCCGGCTCTCCTGGGCGGACGGGCTGCTCCGGCTGGAGAGCCGCTTCGAGGTGAACCTGCCGGCCCGCATGGTGCTGCTGATGCCGACGCTGGTGAGCCAGGAGATCCACGTGATCCTCGACCCGGTCGACGGCGTGGACCGGGCGCCGACCCTGATGTACCCGATCACACCGTCCGTGCCGGTGCCCCGGGCTCCCGCGCCCGCCCTGGCCCAGCTGGTCGGGCCGACCCGGGCGGACCTGCTGGCCGCACTGGTCGACCCGACGACCACCGCCGCCCTGGCCGCCCGGCACTTCCTCAGCGCCGGAACGGTCTCGTACCACCTGGGGGTGCTGCACCGCTCGGGGCTGGTCAGCCGGGTGCGCAGCGGGCGGGAGGTGCTGTACCGGCGGACGCCGCGCGGGGAGGAGCTGGTGACGGCGCACTGAGGAGCGCACCGCGAAGGGCGCATGAGCGGGCGTGTACTCCTGATCTCGCGCCCCTCAGGTCCCTTTCACACCGACGCGCGCGGGAGCACCACCCGCACCCATTCCTCCGGCTGCGACAGGTGCGGAGCGTGACCGGCGCCTCGGTAGAGGTGGCGTTCCGCCTTCTCGAGGGTGAGGTCGATGATGTCCAGCACCTCGCCGTACATCGGCGGACTGTCGTCGCTCTGCGTGAGCAGCACGGCCTCGTTGAAGTCGCCGAGCGCGGTCAGGTCCAGATCCAGCGCGTCCGGGTCCCGCAGCTCGTCCAGGTAGGTCGGGGCGTTGCGGATGAAGGTGTGCCGCACCGGCGCGGGCAGCTGGGCCCACGCTCCCGGCCCGAAGGCGACCGTCTCCACGAACAGCTCCGCCGCCGCGGCCGACTCCGCCTGCTCCAGCAGCTCCCGGACGGCGGCGATCCGGCCGGCGAGTGCGGCGGCGATCGGCCGCAGCTCCGGGTCGGTGAGCAGGACGCCGGTGCCCGGCGGCTCGTGCACGGCGATCCCCCGCAGCAGGTCGGGCCGGACGGAGGCGAGCCGCAGCGCGATCAGCGCGCCGTACGAGTTCCCGCAGACGAAGGCCGGTGCGAGCCCGAGGCCCTCGATCAGCCCGGCCAGGTCGGCGGCGTCCTCGTGCACCGAGCCCTGGGTCAGCGGGTCCTCGCTGCGGCTGTGGCCCCGGCGGTCGTAGGCGACGACGGTGGTGGACTCGGCGAGACCCGGCATCACCCGGGCCCAGGTGTCACCGTCGGTCCACGAGCCGTGCACCAGGACGACGCCGGGGCCTTCGCCTCGGGCCTCGTAGTGCAGCCCGACCCCGTTCACCCTGATCTCGGCCATCACGAGCCTCCCGATGTCGGCGGTGCTCCCTCACCAGCCTGACACAGGCGCGCGGAACGGACAGTCCGGTCAGATCGGGGACTCGAAGAGGTGCGGCTCCCGGTAGCCGAGCCAGGAGGAGGTGGAGGAGGGCTGGTGGCGGCCCTCGGTGGACTCGTCGCAGGGAGGAAGGAGGTGGGCGCGAACCAGCCCTCATCCCGGCGCTCGCCGCAGGGCAGGTTCTGGTGATAGTCGACGTGGAGGCCGGGGCGTCGGCCCGACTCGGGGAGGGCGTGGGTGGTGGACTGCCCGGGCGGTCCTCGGTGTCACCGAGGGTGATCGGGTGCGGGTCGCCGAGGGTCTCGACCATCGCGGCGACGGTGTCGCGGTCGGTGACGGTGTCGGGGAGCCGGAACAGTTCGATCAGACCGGAGGCGGGGGTGAAGCAGCCGGGGGCGAACCGCTCGGGGTAGCCGCCGGGCAGGGGCTCCCAGGCGGCGGGGTCGGGGACGACGGCGCAGGTCTCGTAGTCGGGCTCGAAGTGGCGCCGACGGGGCGGCCGTAGTCGCAACGGGCCTGCAGGGCAGCGGGGTTGCGGAAGGCGATCGCGGCGGGGTGCACGGCGGGTGGACTTCCTTGCGGGGTGCTCGGCCGATGGTCAGGCGAGGAGGACGCGCACCCAGACGCGTTCTGGTCGACAAGGCATCTTGACCTCGGGACTCACCCTGGCGACTGCGTGATCACCGCCCGGTTCGACAACGGCGACGTCCGGCTCGGCGACGACAAGAACCCCGACCGCCCCCACCTCGCCTTCAACCACAGCGAGTGGACCGCCTTCACCCAGGCCATCGAAGCCCGCGACCCCCGCTTCACCGCCTAACTACGCCCCCGGCCCGGCCCGTTCACCAACGGGCCGGGCCGCTGCCGACCGGGACTTCGGCGAGACGTCACCCTGGGGGCGACCAGTCCTGGTCCGCGCAGGTCAGCCACCGGTCAGTGGCCGTGCGTGCCTGGTCCGCCTGTTCCGGGGTCACGACGCCCTCGGCGTCCGGCGCCCGGTCGAGGAGCTCCCGGACCATCCTCATCTGGTCCGCGCTGACGGCCCAGCGCAGCCAGGTGGAGGAGCCGTCCTCGTGCCAGTCCATGATGTTCAGGGTGTGCCGAACGCTCATCATGTCCTCCCGCGTGCCGGCCCGGGCGGGCCCGGGCGCGCCTGGCTCCGGCCCCAGGGCGGGCCCGGGCCGACCGTCACCCGGCGATGCGGACGCGTTCGGCCTGCGGTCCCTTCTGGCCCTGGACGACGTCGAACTCGACCTTCTGGCCTTCCACCAGTTCGCGGAAGCCCGAGCTGTCGATGTTCGAGTAGTGCACGAACACGTCCGGACCACCGCCGTCCTGCTCGATGAACCCGAAGCCCTTCTCGGCGTTGAACCACTTGACTGTCCCAGTAGCCATGACCCCTCCTGGGAGAACGAGGTTGCGCTTCGCCGGGTCGGACGAAGCCGGTGCCGGAAGACTCGCCGACAAGAACCGACGTGGACACTCGTTCGGCAAAGAGCGGCTACCCGGTTCAACCGTAGAGCCGGTGCGCGAGCCTGTCCTGCGGAGGACGAGGAGGCCGGTCACGCCCCCGAGCACGCGGATTCCTTCCGCACACCCCGGCCGTCCCCGGGCCCGCGCGACACGGAGCCCAGGCCCTGCCGGGGTTCCGTGCGACCAACTGCGCTCCCGGCCCGGCCCGTTCACCAACGGGCCGGGCCGCTCCCTCAGCTGATGCCGCGGACCGGCGGCTCGTCCCTGGTGCCGTCCTCGGCGACCACCGTGAACTCCTCCCGGCCCGCCGCCGAGAGGTCCACCGGGTAGAGCGAGGCGGTGTCGTTGACGTCCAGCTCGCGGCTGCGCCGGCCGGTCGCCGCGTCGATCCGGGTCAGCTTGTCGCGGGTCATCGCCCACACCGACGTCCCGTCGACCAGCACGCCCGTCACCTGGTCGTCCAGGCCCGTCGTCCACCGCTTGGTGCCGTCCGCGAGGGAGTACGCGATCAGCCGCCCGGTGGCGGTGCGGCTCGGGCGCGGGCCGCCACTGATGCCGACGTCGCCGGGCTTCTCCCCGGGGACGATGAAGAGGTCGCCGACGACCACACCGCCGTACAGCGGCCGGGCGCTGAACTCGTCGAAGGCGTGGACGCCGCCCAGCATCACGTCCAGGTCGTACTCGGCACCGGAGACCGGTATGGCGGCGCGCTGGCGGCCCGCCCGGTCGAAGCTGAGCACCGCGTGGGTGCCACGCTCGGCCTGGGCGTCGACCCAGACCGCGAGCGGGTCGACGGAGACCACCATGAAGTTCTTGAGCCCGCCCTCGGCCGGCACGGAAGCCCGCGTCCGCCCCTGCCCGTCCCCGGGCGCCAGGGTGCGCACGACTCCCGTCCCGTCAGCGCAATCCGCGGCCGTCACCACGTCCTGGTCCCCGCCCGCGACCTCGATCGGCGTGCACCCGGCGTCGGGCGCGCTGCGCCACAGCTCCCGGCCGTCGGTCAGCCGGACGGCGCGCCAGCCGTCGGTGCCCTGCAGCACCGCCTGGGCGCCCGCGACCGCGACGAGGTCGGAGTCCGCGCTGTCGCCGTCCCGGGCGGGCGCGGCCACGGTGGCGGTCCAGCCCTGCTTGCCGTCCGTGAGGTCCAGCGACGTGACCGTCGCGCAGGGCTTGCCGTGCGGGGAGTGCCCGAGCAGGCCGATGCCGCCCGCGCCGACCCCCCGGCTCATCGTGCACACCGTGTCCTCGCCGGGCGGCGCCCAGCGCCAGGCGACCGCCCCGCCCCCGCTGCGGTAGGCCACCACCTCGTCCGGGCGGACCCGCACCACCAGGTCACCGCTGGTCCAGCTGCCGACCGCGCGAACCGTGGACGGCTGGTCCGGCGCCGCCTTCCAGGAGTCGTTGAGGCCGTCCCCGGCGAAGCAGAGGAAGATCCCCAGCCCGGCCAGGGTGCCGACGGCCACCGCGGGGAGCCCGCGCCGGGGGTGGATCAGCGCCCAGACGAAGCCCGCGCCGCAGGGCAGCATCCCGAGGATGCTGAGGGCACCCATCACCCCGAGGCTGTCGCCGCCGAACCCGTTCGCCGGGCCGAACAGCACCGCCAGGCCGAGGCTCGCGAACATGGCCCCCAGGGCTCCGCCGGCGACCACCATCCAGGTCTCCCCGTCCCTGGCGATCCTGGCGCGCCACCTCATCCTCAGCCGGACGCCGCTGTCCTCGGGCCGCTCGGCCATGCCGGTTTCTCCCCTGCGAAGCGCCGCCCACCACAATCGGGCGGCGATCATCGGATCGTCGCAGAGCAGAGCAAGATCCTGAACAAAGAGCAGGAAAAACCCCTCCCGCCCCTGCACATAGGAGGTCACACCAGCGCGATCGGGACGATTCCCCGCCCCGGCCCGGGTGCCCGGGCACCGCGTCGGAGGGCCGGCCGGGCTGACGCCCCGGGGCGTCAGCCCGTCGCGAACACCGGCCGGTCCGGCACGAACTCGACGTACTCGAAGACCGCCCCGCCGGGGTGCCGGGCGGTGGCGTTGCGCCCGGTCGGCACCTCGTTGGGGCCGTCCAGCAGTTCCCCGCCCCGGCTCCGCAGCAGTTCCCCGAGGCCGTCCAGGTCGTCGACCAGCAGGGTGCCCTGCACCCGGCGGAACGGCGCCCGCGCCTCCTCCGTGCCCGCGACGACCAGCAGGCCGCCGATCCGCGCGACCTCCACCCCGGCGTGCGGGAAGCGCAAACCCTCGCGTTCGCCGGTGAGTTCGCGCAGGGTGGGCAGCGCCTCGTCCAGATCGTCCACGTACACCCGGGCCAGCGTCGCCAGCACCTTCATCCTCCGACCCCACCTCTCCGTACGGTCCGGGGCCGACCCCCGAACAATTCGACTTTCCCGAACTGTCGAAGCGTCATACTAGACAGCGCACCGGGCCCGCCACCAGAGCCGGCCGCAGCCCACCCGAGGAATCCGATGCGGACTCTGCCCCAGCCCCACCCCGACGACTTCGACCTCGCCACCGTCCTGCACGCCCTCGGCGACCCGGTCCGCCTGGAGCTCGTCCGCCGCCTCGCCGAGGACGGCGAGACCACCTGCAGCCCCGAGGGGATGACCGTCCCGCGCTCGACCCTCTCCAACCACTGGCGGCTGCTCCGCGAAGCCGGCGTGGTCGCCGTCCGCACCAGCGGCAAGACCCGCCTGGTCACCCTCCGCCGGACCGAACTCGACACCCGCCTCCCGGGCCTGCTCGGCGCCGTCCTGGCGGAGCTGGCCGCCGACCGCAGCGGGTGACCAACCGCCCGCTCCCCGGGGTAGGTTGAAACGGGCCCGAGCACGGGCACCGGATCGCGGGAAGGGGCGGGGGATGCAGCCGGGCGAGGTACTCGACGGTCGGTACGAACTGGTCGAGCAGATCGGCGAGGGCGCCTTCGGCGCGGTCTGGAAGGCCCGTGACGCACGCATCCAACGCCTCGTCGCCGTCAAGGTGCTGCTCCCCGGCGGCAGCGGATCCCCCAAGGACGCGGCCCGGTTCGCCCGCGAGGTGGCCACGGCCGGCGCGCTCAGCCACCCCTCGATCGTCACCGTGCACGACTTCGGGCAGCACCGGACCGCCGACCGCCCGCTGTTCTTCCTGGTCATGGAGCTGCTCGACGGCGCCCCGCTCAGCCGCCACCTGGCCGACGGCGTACCGGAGTTGGAGCGCTCGCTGGCCTGGGCGGAGCAGATCGCCCGGGCTCTGGCCACCGCGCACCGGGCCGGGGTCGTCCACCGGGACGTCAAGCCGGCCAACGTGATGATCCAGTCCAGCGGCGCGGTCAAGGTGGTCGACTTCGGCATCGCCCGCACCGGCCACGCCGACGACGGCGTCACCAGCACCAACGTGATCGTCGGCACCCCCGCCTACATGGCTCCCGAACGCTTCGAGAACCGCAACCTGGACGCCCGCTCCGACCTCTACGCCTTCGGCTGCCTGCTGTACGAACTCCTCACCGGTCGACCGCCGTTCTGCGGCACCCTGTACGAGCTGATCCGCCAGCACTCCGAGGCCCGGCCGGCCGCCCCCGGGGACCTCCGGCCACCCGTGCCGCCGGAGCTCGACGCCCTCGTCCTGGACCTGCTCGCCAAGGACCCGGCCCGCCGCCCGGCCGACGCCGACGAGGTCGCCGAACGACTGCTCCGGATCGCCGGGACCGCCAGGGCCGTCGGGATCGCCGGGGCCGTCGGGGCCGTCGGGGCCGTCGGGGCCGGTGGAACCGTGCTGCCCGGGGCCGCCGGGGCGCACATCCAGCGGCCCACCGTCCTCGACGCCCTCGCCGCCCACGCCGCCGCCGAACGGGACCCGTACGTCCTGGCCCGCCGCGAGGAGGCCGACACGCTGCTCGCCCGGGCCCGCGAGGAGGTCACCCTGCTCCGGAAGCAGTTCGAGGCCGAGGCGGCACTCCTCCGCCGCCAGGCCGAGCAGGACGTGAACGACATGCGGACCCTCACCGAGTCCGCAGCACAGCAGATCATCGCGGACGCCCGGGCCCGCGGCGAACAGCTCGAACGCGAGTCCGCCGCCCGGGCCGCCGCCAGCCTCAGGCAGCTCAGCGAGACCGAGCAGCGCAACGACCTGCTGAGCCGCCAGGCCGAGAAACTGCGCAGCGACGCGGAGCAGTTGCGGCGCAGCGTGGACAACGCCCGCCGACAGGCCTCGGACTTCCTGGCCGACGCGGTCGCCAAGGCCGGTCTCGGCCCGACGCCGGAACCCCGGTCGCCGTCGGTCGAGCCGCCCCGGTCGCAGTCGATCGAGCCGCCCGCGCAGCGGCGGAAGCTCCCGAGCGTGCAGGAGCTGCTCTCGGGCCGCGCCCGCGCGGGCCAGCGGAACGCACAGGGCCCGGAGGACGAGCAGGGGCGCCGCCGGTAGGCCAACCCGCTGTGGTGCGTGAGCAGTTGGCGTGGCAGCAAGCTTGGCCCGTCGTGACGCCACCCTCCCGCGCTCGCCCGACCGGGTGAGCGTCCACCCCCGACCGTTCGCACACACCCCGACGGCTCGTTCTGCTGTACATGACCCCCGCGCTCTCCACAGCTTCCGCACGCCCCGGACACAGCACGGCCCCGAGGCCGTCGTGGCGGTGATCGGCCGGGCCACGGCGGCGGTGCTCTCCCTCGCCATCCTGCTGGTACCGGCGGCCGTCACCCCCGGCGAGCAGCGGACGCCCGCGGTCGGGGCCGGGTGGTGGGAGGTGTCCGCGAACGCCGCCAATGTCCGGAGCGACCACTTCGGCGGCGCCGTCGTGACCGGGCTGGCCCGGTCCGGCGACCGGGTCGAGGTCGTGGACACCTGGACCTCCCCGCTCGGCGCCCGCTGGGCGAAGGTGCTGGTCACCCGTACCCGCGTCACCGGCTGGGTGCTGTGGGCCCTCCTGACGCACCGTGACCCGCCGCCGGAACCGTAGAATCCGTGTGTCCGGCCCGGCGCCGCCGTGGCCCGACCGTCCCCGACACTCCCCACAGCTCCCCAGGAAGGACCGGCGTGTTCCGAGCCCAGCGCCCGCGCACCGCACAGCTCACCCCGTGGGAGGGCGACGGCCCGGTCTCCGGCGTCGCCCTGCTGCTGCCCGGCGGGTTCATCCGCAGCCGGCGCGGACCGCTGCGGATCGCCGAACTGGGCCTCCAGGGGCTCGCCGCCGAACTCAACGGCCGCGGCCGCCCGCACGGTCTCGCGGTGCACCTGCTGCGCTACCGCTACAGCGGCTGGAACGGCGCCGACGCCGACACCGCGGTCGACACCCGGTGGGCGCTCGACGAGCTCGCCCGCCGCTACCCGGGCGCACCGGTGGTGCTGATCGGCAACTCGCTCGGCGGGCGGGCGGCGTTCTGGTGCGCGGGGCACCCGAGCGTGGCCGGGGTGGCCGGGATCGCCCCCTGGCTGCCCACCGGCGACCGGGTCGACCAGCTCGCCGGACGACGGGTGCTGATCGTGCACGGCACCGCCGACCGCAGCGCGGCCAACGCCGCCCAGTCCCTGGAGTACGCGCTGCGCGCCCGGCAGGTGGTGCCCGAGCTCGCACGCTACGAGGTGCCCGGGGGCAGCCATTACCTGGTCCGGCAGAGCGCCGACATCAACGCGCTGACCACGGACTTCACCCTGGCGACGATGGGCGCCGAGGGCGCCGCACTGGCGACCGGGACGGTCTGCACCCGTCTGCCGGCCCGCGCATAGCCGGAGCCCGGAGCAGCAGCGCCGCCAGCAGGTGCCCGAGCGACGCCCTGGACGAGGCCTCACCCCGGGCCACCGCCTCGGCATGCTCACGCTCCAGGTGCTCGACCCCGGCCTGCGCCAACTCCCGGACGCCCTGCTCCACTTGCCAACAGGAGTGCCCGAAGGCCGCCGCCTCCAGCCCCGCCACGGCCAGCACCTCCTGCGCCCACGTCGTCCTCGCCGTACGGGACACCCAGCGCGGCGAAGCCGCAGCCGTCGAGTCCTTCACTGCCGCCCTCCCCACCCCGGCGAGCCGCCCCTGACCGGACCACCCCGCCCCGCCAGCCCGCCGACCCCACCCGCAGAATCGCATTGGCGATCCGCCACCTCTCCTGCCTATCGTCGGGGCATGACCACCCGAACCTTCCGCATCATGGTGCGCGGCGTCTTCGACGCCCTCAGCGACGAGCAACGCGCCGAACTCCTCGCCGCCGCACCCGAGCACGACGTCCTGCACGCCGCCTTCACCCGCGAGGGCCACCTCAGCTACGACCTCGCCGCACGGGCCGCCTTCACCTTCCGCTTCCTGGACGAGGGCGAGGCCGAGGAGGACATCCTGGAGGCCACCGAGCGGGCCGAGCAGGCAGCGCGGTCCTGGCTGACCGGCCGCGGCTACGGCTACAAGAACCTCCGCTCCCAGGCCGAAGACCTCTCCCAGGCGCCCCTCGGCAAGCGGCAGCGCCGCGCCGCCAACGCCGGCTGACCGACCCCCCTCCCCCGCCACCTCCTTGACGGCTCCACCCATGGCTATACTTGAGTAGTCAAGGAGGTGGCAATGACAAGCCCGACGAACCCAGATCCCGACGCCGCCCTCGGCGCCGGCACCACCCTCAACCCCGACGCAGCCCCCGCCCCCCGACCCGACCCGCTCGACACCGCCCTGCGCCTGGTCCGCGCCCAGGCCGCCGTGGTCAAGCGCTTCGACGCGAGCCTCAGCGGCCTGCACGGCGTGAGCCTGTCCGACTTCACCCTGCTGCTGCACCTCGCCCAGGCCCCCGGTGGACGGATGCGCCGGGTCGACCTCGCCGAGGCCCTCGGCCTGACCGCCTCCGGCGTCACCCGCGGCCTCGCCCCGCTGGAGCGGATCGGCCTGGTGGCCCGCGAGGCCGCCGCCCGCGATGCCCGGGTCGCCTACGCCGCCCTCACCCCGACCGGCCGCGAACGGCTCGCCGAGATGCTGCACACCGCCCGACAGGTCGCCGCCGAGCACTTCGCCCCCGCCCAGTGGAGCAGCGGTGACCTCACCCAGCTGTCCACCCTGCTCACCCGCCTCGGCGGCACCGCCCCCGAGCACCGGCACATCCCGAGGCCGTGACCAAGCCCGAGGCCGAGGCCGAGGCCGGACCCCCACCCAGCCGGCCACCCGGCCACCCCACGCCCTAGGCTGAACCAGAACCACCCGAACCACCCCTACCACCCGCCCCATCCGAACGGCCCACACCACCCGCACCACCCGCACCACGGCGCAACCCCCGCGAAGGGCACCACCATGACCCGCACTCCCGACCCGACGCCCCACCCGTCGCCCCACCGGGAGCCCGCCCTCGCCGAGGCCCAACGCGCGCACTGGCAGCGGACGTACCACGCCCACCCCGGGATGTACGGCGAGCAGCCGTCCGCCCCCGCCGAGTACGCCGCACGGACCTTCGCCGCCGCCGGTGCCCACCAGGTGCTCGAACTCGGCGCCGGCCACGGCCGCGACGCCCTCCACTTCGCCCGCACCGGATTCACCGTGCTGGCCACCGACTTCAGCCCGACCGGGCTGGAGCAGCTGCGCACCGCCGCCGCCGGGCAGGGCCTGGCCGAGCGGGTCCGCACCACCGTGCACGACGTCCGCGACCCGCTGCCCCTCCCGGACGCCTCCATCGACGCGGTGTTCGCCCACATGCTGCTCTGCATGGCGCTCGGCACCGAGGAGATCGCGGCGCTGGTCGCCGAGGTCCGCCGGGTCCTGCGCCCGGACGGCACCTTCGTCTACACCGTCCGCCACACCGGCGACGCCCACTTCGGCGCCGGCACCGGCCACGGGGACGACATCTGGGAGCACGGCGGCTTCGCCGTCCACTTCTTCCCCCGCGAGCTGGTGGACCGGCTCGCGGAGGGCTGGCACCTCACCGAGGTCCACCCCTTCGAGGAGGGCGAACTGCCCCGCCGCCTCTGGCGCATCACCCAGGAGACCCCCCGATGACCACCTCCGACGCCGCCGCCACCAACGCCGCCGCCACCGAAGTCAGCGGCACAGCCGACCTCACCGTCGACGGCACCGGCCTGCTCTGCGTCCAGCTCCTGCTCCGCCTGCGCGCGCAGATCGCCCACCTCCCGGCCGGCGCCGTGGTCCACATCCAGACCACCGACCCCGCCGCCCCGCTCGACCTGCCCGCCTGGTGCCACCTGACCGGTCACGAGTACCTCGGCCCGGTCCCGTCCCCCGCCCCGGACCACGAGGTCTACGCCCTGCGCCTCACCTCGGCCCCCGTCCAGACCCGCCCCGACCGCCCCTGGCACCCCACCACCGCCGGCTAGGCGCGCGAGGCCCCGTCCGCGCGGAAATCCGCGCGCGTTCACCCCTCCCCCCGGGTGAGACTGCTCCCGTGCCCACCACAGCCCGCACAGCCCCCGCCCCGGACGCCCCGCGCGCCAACCAGCTCCTCGGCCACCCGCCCGACGCCCGCCTCCTGCTCCTCAACTGCGACGACCTCGGCCGGGACGAGTCCGTCAACCTCGCCGTCATCGAGGCCGTCCAGCAGGGCATCGCGGCCTCCTGCAGCCTGATGACGCCCTGCCACGCCGCCCCGCACGCGCTCCGACTCCTGCGCCGCCACCCGGAGATCCCCTTCGGCATCCATCTCACCCTGGTCTGCGAGGCGCCGCACCTGCGCTGGGGCCCGCTGGCCGCCCGCGACCAGGTGTCCTCCCTGCTCACCCCGGACGGCGAGCTGTACGCCCCCACCCCGGCCGGCCGCGCCGCACTCGCCGCCGGGGCCCGACTCGACCACGTGGAACGCGAGTTCCGCGCCCAGATCAACGCGGTCGAGGCGACCGGCCTCGGCCTCAGTCCGACCCACCTGGACTTCCACTGCCTGGCCGACGGCGGCCGTGACGACATCCTCGACCTCACCCTCGCCCTCGGCGCCGAGTACGGCCTGGCGGTACGGGTCTGGCTGCCGCCCGCGCTGGCCCGGCTGCGCGAGCGCGGCCTGCCGGTGGTCGACCACGGCTTCCTCGACAGCTTCGCCGTCCCCCTGGACGACAAGCCCGCCCACTACGCCCGACTGCTCGCCGCCCTCCCGCCGGGCCTGACCGAGTGGGCCGTCCACCCGAGCCTCGCCACCGGCCCCCACCGCCACGTCCCCCCGCACCGCGACCAGGCCGACGACGGCTGGCGCGTGCGCCGCTCCGACTACGAGTTCCTGGTCTCCCCCGAGGCCCGACGGCTGCTCACCGACCTCGGCATCACCGTGCTCGACTACCGTCCGCTGCAGGAAGCCTGGCAAGCCGCCCGAGGACCGGTCACGCCGTGGGGGCCTTCGCCCGCCCAGGTGTGCCACGATGAGGAGAAAACGTAACGGTCCGGCACCACAGGGAGGTTGACCACCATGGATCCGATCCTCAGTTGCCGATGGCTGGACCAGCGCGGCGCTTGGGAGCTGGCGATCCGCCACAACGGCACCGACTGGGAGCTGTTGGCGGCCGCACCGTTCTGGTCGGAGTCGCTCCCGTTCGCAGACCCGGACGAGGTCCGCCGGTTCGCCCAGACCCTGCTCGACCTACCCGCCGAACCCGAGCCGTACGAGTTCGAGTGGCAGCTCTCCCGCACGGACGTCACCGACACGGGCACCGGGAAGCAGCACGACCTCCACGCGACCCTCACGGTAGGGCTGGACCCCCTGGACGACCACCGCCCTTACCTCGCCTACCAGTCGTACCACCACCTGAGCCACAGCACCGCCCTGGGCATGGAGGTGATCTGCGAGGACCCGCCGGTCGACCACCTCCGCGCCCAGGCCCACGCCTTCCTCACCAACTGCCCCGGCCCGCCGCGCCGGTGGCCGTGACGGCCCGCCCGCTCAGTCGGCGGACCGCACCGCCCGTGCCGCCCAGTCCAGCACCGCCGACGAACTCTCCGGCGCCGCCCACCCGTTGACCACCGCCAGCAGCTCCAGGTACCGCTCCCGCCGGGGGTCCGCCATCGCCGTGAGTCGCTCCGCCAGCCGGGCCCGCAGCGGGTCCGGCGCCCCCGCCGTACCCACCAGCCCCGCGTACCGCTCCAGCAGCACGGTGACCACCCGCGCCGCCTCCCCCGAACCCGAACCCGAACCCGACACCGAACCCGACACCGACGCCGACGCCGACACCGACTCCGGCGCCACCCCCACCGCCACCAGCGGACCGGCCAACTCCCGTACCAGCAGCGCCAGTCCGGGCCGGGGCACAGACCCCTCGCCGCCCTCCGCGGCCTCGCCCTCCGCCAGCCCGCGCATCAGTGCCCGGAACCCGGCGTCCCCGGCCAGCTGCGCCAGCTCCACCCAGGCCTCGACCTGTTCGGCCGACGGATCCTCCGGCAGCTCCGGCGTCAACGACCGCGCGACCCCGCCGAACCGCCCGCCCCGAACCTCCGCCACACCCGAACGCCCAGAACCCCCCGACCCGAACACCTCTGCCAGGAACTCCCCGACCAGGCGGCCCAGTTCACCCTCCGTCAACTCCGCCAACTGGTGCACGAGCGTCAACTCCTCTGCGGTCGCCCCGCGCACGGCCACCGCCCGCAGCACCGCCTGCCGCAGCCGCAGCACCCGGATCCGCGCCTCCAGTGCCGCAGCGTGCGCCGCAGCGACCTCGGCCAGCGCACGCTCCCGCCCCAGCACCTGCCGGACCTCCGGCAGCCCGAGCCCGAGTTCCCGCAGGGTACGCACCAGTTCCAGGCGGGCGACGGCGTCCGCGCCGTACCGCCGGTGGCCGGCCGGGTTGCGGTCGGCCGGCGGCGCGATCCCCTGGTCCGAGTAGAACCGGACGGTCTTCACCGTCAGCCCGGTCCGTCGGGCCAGCTCACCGATGGTGAGGAACGAGGGGAGCGCATCGCCGTTCATGCCCACCACCCTGCCGCCTCCCCCTACGGGAGGTGCAAGCCGCCGACCGGACCGGGCCCTCCCGTCCGGATCCGACCGAACGCGGTCCGAGCGGGAGGGCCCACGCCTCAGGCAGTCCGCCGCAGCAGCGCCAGGTACATCGCGTCCGTCCCGTGCAGGTGCGGCCACAGCTGCACGTCCGGACCGTCACCGAGCGCCGGGACACCGGGCAGCAGCGGCCGCGCGTCGATCCACTCGACCCGGCCGCCCTCCCCGCGCAGCACGTCGTCGACGACCGCCCGGGTCTCCGCGAGGTGCGGCGAGCAGGTCGCGTAGCCGACCACCCCGCCGATCCGGGTGGCCTCGATCGCCGAGCGCAGCAGGTCCCGCTGGAGCGGGCCGAAGGCGGCGACGTCGGCCGGCCGGCGGCGCCAGCGCGCCTCCGGACGGCGGCGCAGCGCGCCCAGACCGGAGCACGGCACGTCGACCAGGACGCGGTCGAAGCCGCCGGAGCGCCAGGCCGGGCGGGTCCCGTCGGCCGCGATCACCGTGTACGGCCCGGGGTTGCCCTCCAGGGCCCGCGCCACCAGCCGGGCCCGGTGCGGCTGCTTCTCGCTGGCGACCAGCCCGGCGCCCCGCTCCGCGGCGAGCGCGCCGAGCAGTGCGGCCTTGCCGCCGGGGCCGGCACAGCCGTCCAGCCAGAGCCGGTCCGGGCCCTCCAGCGGCGCCGCGGCCAGCGCCAGCGCGACCAGCTGGCTGCCCTCGTCCTGCACACCGGCCCGGTTCTCCCGGACGGCGTCCAGCGCGCCCGGGTCGCCGCCCTCGGCGAGCCGCAGCGCGAACGGGGACCAGCGCCCGGGCTGGGCCTCCGGCAGCACGTCGGCCAGTTCACCGACGGTGGCCCGGCCGGGCCGGGCGACCAGGGTGACCTCGGGCCGCTCGTTGTCGGCCCGCAGCAGTTCCTCGATCGCGGTGCGCCCGGAGGCGCCCGGCTGCCAGCGGCCGAGCGAGTCCCAGAGCGCGGAGACCACCCAGCGCGGGTGCGAGTGCACGACCGCCAGGTGGTCCTCGGCGTCCTTGTCGTACGAGGGCGCGACCCGCTCGATCCAGGCGTCCAGGTCGTGCGCGCTGATCCGGCGCAGCACGGCGTTGACGAACTTGGCCTTGCCGTCGCCGAGCACCACCCGGGCCAGCTCGACGGTCGCCGAGACGGCCGCGTGGCTGGGGATGCGGGTGGTGAGCAGCTGGTGGGCGCCGAGCGAGAGCACGTCGAGGACCGGCGGGTCGACCTTGCTCAGCGGCCGGTCGATGCAGGCCGCGATGACCGCGTCGTAGGTGCCCTGCAGCCGCAGGGTGCCGTAGACGAGCTCGGTGGCAAGGGCGGCGTCGCGCCGGTCCATGCCCTTCTGCTCCGCCTCGCGGAGCAGGGAGGGCAGGATCAGGTTGGCGTACGCGTCCCGCTCGTCGACGGCGCGCAGCGCCCGGAACGCGACGATCCGGGCCGGGTCCTTCTTGGGACGGCGGTGCGGGCGGGGCGCCCGCTTGGCGCCGGACGTGCCGGGGGTGCTGGGGGTGCTCACAGAAACCTCAAAGTGCTGCGATGGTTATCGGAAGATCTTGAACGAACCGAACGAACCGAACGGCTCGAACGAACAGTAACGCCAAACCCGACGGTCAGCCCTCGGAGCCGTCCCCCCGGGTCCCGAACCGCTCCCCCGCCTCCAGCCGCGCCCCGCGCGCCCAGTCGGCCGCCCGCATCTCCTTCTTCCCCTGCGGACGCACCTCCCCCAGCTCGATGTCGTGCGACCCGGTCCCGACCCGCACGCTGTTCTTGCCCGCCATCGCGACCTCGCCCGGCGCCAGCTCGGCCGACTCCGGCAGCAGCTTGACCGGCCCGGTGACCTTCAGCCGCTCGCCCCGGAACTCCGTCCACGCCCCCGGTGCCGGCGCGCAGCCACGCACCACCCGGTCGATCCGAAGTGCCGGGTGGCTCCAGTCGATCCGGGCGTCCTCGACGGTGATCTTCGGCGCGAGCGTGACGCCCTCGGCCGGCTGCGGCACGGCGTGCAGCGAGCCGTCCGCGATGCCGTCCATGGTGGCGGCGAGCAGCCGGGCGCCGGAGAACGACAGCCGGGTGAGCAGTTCACCGCTGGTGTCGGCCGGGCGGATCTCCTCGGTGATCACGCCGTAGACCGGGCCGGAGTCCAGGCCCCGCTCGATCAGGAAGGTGGAGGCGCCGGTCACCTCGTCACCGGCCAGCACCGAGTGTTGGACCGGGGCCGCACCGCGCCAGGCGGGCAGCAGCGAGAAGTGCAGGTTGACCCAGCCGTGCTTGGGGATCTCCAGGGTGCCGGGCCGCAGCAGCGCGCCGTAGGCGACCACCGGGCAGCAGTCGGGGGCGAGTTCGGTGAGCCGGGCGACAAAGTCCGGGTCGCTCGGCTTCGCCGGCTTGAGGACCTCGATCCCGGCCTCCTCGGCGCGCTGGGCGACGGGGCTGGCGACCAGCTTGCGCCCGCGCCCGGCGGGGGCGTCGGGGCGGGTGACCACCGCGACGACCTCGTGCCGGTCGGAGGCGATCAGCGCGTCCAGGGCGGGAACGGCGACCTCGGGGGTGCCGGCGAAGACGAGACGCATCAAGTGCCTTTCTGCATACGGAAATCGAGGAACGGACTCAGCGCGGGACGGACTCGGCGCGGGACGAACTCGGCCCGGGGAGACCTCAGCGCGCCGAGCCGAAGGTGCTGTGCGGCGAGACCTTCACGACGGGCGCCGGTCCGGTGCCCCAGTCGCTCTCCCGGATGGCCTTCAGCGCGGCCTTGCGCTGCTCCCGGTCGAGCCGGTCGATGAAGATGATGCCGTCCAGGTGGTCGGTCTCGTGCTGGATGCACCGGGCGAGCAGTTGGGTGCCCTCCAGCGTGACCGGGTCGCCGTACATGTTGAAGCCCTTGGCCACCACGCCGTACGCGCGCCTGGTGTCGTAGCGCAGTCCGGGCAGCGACAGGCAGCCCTCCGGGCCCTCCTGCTCGTCCTCGCTGAGTGACAGGTCCGGGTTGATCAGGTGCCCGGTGACGCCGTCCACGTGGTACGTGAACACCCTTAGCGATACGCCGAGTTGGGGTGCGGCCAGGCCGGCACCGGGGGCGTCGAGCATGGTGTCGGTGAGATCGGAGACCAGGTTGCGCAGTTCCTTGTCGAAGGTGGTCACCGGCTGGGCGGTGGCCCGCAGGACGGGGTCTCCGAAGAGACGGATCGGCTGGATCGCCACGGGGTACGGGCTCCTGTCCGGGATGGGCGCGGGCTACGGGCAACGGCTGGTTCCCCGCAAGTCTATGCAACCCGCCCGGGCGCCCCGACGGCCGTCCGCGGACGCCCGCATCGGCTACTGGCATATCCCGAACCTGCCGAGCCGCGTTACCCCGGCCCCCGCTTCGGCGTTGGTCAAGAGAGATTGACCGGGGCCGGGCGCACGGGACACCGCGCTCCGGCCGAGCTGAACCGTACGGAAGGTGGCACGTAGGCCATGGCTGAGCAGATCAACCACGACGCCCGGGCACGGGCGAGCCTGCACCTGCTGGTGCGGGACATCGAGCGGGTGAGGCGCCAGGTCGACGCGCTGCGGACGCTCACCGCCCAGCTGGGCAACGTCTACCGACCGCGCCGTCCGAGCACCTCGGCCGGCTTCGTGGTGTACGGACGGGCGCCGGCGCCGACGGTGCGGCTGGCGCAGGAGCTGCGGGAGAGCGTGGAGACCCTGGTGGCGGCGGCGGTCGAGTTCGACCGGGCACTGGGCTTCTCCTGGGACTCGGTGGGCTCCGCCCTCGGGGTCACCAAGCAGGCGGTGCACCGCCGCTACGGCATGCGCCGCCCGACCAGCGAACTCCTCGCCGCCAGCGGCGCCGTCCCGGGCCCCACCCGCCCGGACCGCTCCGAGGAGCTCCCCTCCCCCACCGAACGCGGCGGCCTGGCCGCCACCGTTCCCGCGGCCCGCCAGGGCGGCCTCGACCGCTCCAGCCTGGAACGCAACGCCCACGACCGCAACACCCTTGAGCGCAGCCCCATCGACCGCACCCCGATCGACCGCACCCCCATCGACCGCGACCGCACGCCCGCCGAACGCCCTCAGACCGGCATCCCCCTCCGCGGCTGACCAGCCCCGCCACACCCGGGCCGCCCGGGGCGGGGTGGCCCACTCACCCCGCCCCGCCCCGGCCCGCCCCCGGCGCCCCGGCCCCGAGCCCCCGCCGCTACCCGATGTCCGTCGGATCCACCCGCACCCGCACCGGCTCAGCCGTCCGCAGCGCGATCCGCGCGATCTGCGCCGCCTTGAGCGCCGCCGCCAGCGCGGTCCCCTGCCCGGGCGCCACCCGCAGCAGCGCCCGCTCCTGCTCCTCCCCGCGCAGGGCGGGCACCGGCACCGGTCCGAGCACGTCGGCGCCCTCCGGCAGCCGGATCAGGTTCAGCAGGTCGGCGACGGCGGCCGGGCTCCCGCTCACCGCGGCCATCCGCGACACCGGCGGGAAGTGCAGCTGCGCCCGTTCGTCCCGCTCCAGCCCGGCGTGCCCCAGCGGGTCCCAGCGCACCAGCGCCTGCACCGGCCGGGCCGACGGCTCGGCGACCACGACGACGGTCCCGCCCTCCGTCGAGGGCCGGGCGAGCGCGGCCGCCGCCAGCCAGAGCCGCAGGGTCTCCTCCCCGGCCCGCAGGTCGGGCCGACTGAGCAGTGCCCAGCCGTCGAGCAGCAGCACCGCGCCGTACCCGGTGCCGCCCTCGACCAACGGCTCCGCCCCGGGGGTGGAGATCACCAGCGAGGGCTCGTCCGGTACGGTGTCGAGCACCGCGTCCCGCCCCGAGGTCCGGACCGGGATCCGCGGGAACGCCTTGCCCAGTTCCTCCGCGGTGCGCCGGGCGCCGATCACCTGGGCCCGCAGCCGGAAGGAGCCGCACTCGGGGCAGTGCCAGTCGTTCTCGGCCTCCCCGCACCAGCTGCAGCTCAGCCCGGCGTCCGCGGCGGGCGCCTCCAGCGGCCCCTCG
The DNA here is from genome assembly GCF_055608425.1 of Kitasatospora sp. NPDC036934. NCBI lineage: Bacteria > Bacillati > Actinomycetota > Actinomycetes > Kitasatosporales > Streptomycetaceae > Kitasatospora > Kitasatospora sp. NPDC036934. The sequence goes on from NZ_JBVJQR010000011.1 coordinate 66,641, forward strand.
CAGCGTCGGCAGCGGGCGGGGGTGCGGCAGCGTCCGCAGGCCAGCCGGGGCACGTAGCCGCGCCGGGGCACCTGGATGAGCACCGGGTGCCCGGCCGCCAGCGACTCCCGGGCGGCCTCCCAGGCGATCGAGGGCAGCCGGGCGGCCTGGGCGGCGGCGTCCCGGTGCTGGTCCTGGTCGGTGACGGTGCGTACCCGGGGCGCGACCTGCCGGACCATCTCCCGTTCGGCGACCAGCGGCCGCGCCCAACCGGTGCTGACCAGCTGGGCGCCCTCGACGGTCACCGCGTGCCCGCCGAGCAGGACGGCCGCACCCTCCTCGGCGGCGCGCAGCAGCGCGACCTCGCGCACGTGCGGGTGGGGGGCGCGCGGGTCGCTGTGGCTGCCGTCGCCGTCGGACCAGACCACCACCAGCCCGAGGTCGCGCACCGGCGCGAACATGGTGGCCCTGGTGCCGATCGCGGCGTGCACCGAGCCGCGGCTGACCGCGAGCCAGCGCCGGTAGCGCTCGCGCGGGCCGAGTTCGGCCTCCAGCGCCATGTGCATCCCCGGTCCGAGCAGCTCGGTCAGCGCCTGGTCGACCCGGGCCACCGACCGCCGGTCCGGCAGCACCACGAGCGCGCCGCGCCCGCCGGCCAGCGTGGCCGCGACCGCCCGGGCGATCTCGTACGGCCAGCCGGGCCCGGGCAGGGCGGCCCACACGGCGCGCGGCGATCCGCCGCCCGCCAGCGCGGCGAGGAAGTCGGGCCCGGCCGGGTAGCGCTGCCAGCCGCCGGGGGCAGGGACCGGCGGACGCGGCAGCGGCGGTGGGGAGGGTTCGGCCTCGGCCTTGGCGTGCCGGGGCGGCACGGCGAGCTGCAGCACGTCGGCCAGCGTGCCGGCGTACCGGTCGGCGACGGTGCGGCAGAGCCGGAGCAGTTGCGGGGTGAGCACCGGTTCGGGCGAGAGCACCTGGGCGAGCGGGGCGAGCGGGCCGGCGAAGTCGCTCTTCTCCAGCCGGGCGACGATGAACCCGTCGTGGAGTTCCCCGCCCTCGCGCTGCCCCCTGACCACCCGCGCCCCGAAGCGCACCCGCACCCGGACGCCCGGCTGGGCCTCCTCGGCCATGGCGGCCGGCACCTCATAGTCGAAGAGCTTGTCGATGGTGAGCACGCCCTTGTCCACCACGACCCGGGCCACCGGCAGGTGCTCGGCCCGCTTGGCCCCGTGCCACGTCCGGGGCTTGGCCCGCTTGACCGTCTCCCGGATGAACGCCAGCTGCTCCGGCTCGGCGGCCCCATTCTCCCCTGTGCTGCTCATCGCTCCCAACTACTACCAGGTCACACCGACACCGCGCACAAAGCCACCGCGCACGAAGCCACCCCGCACAAATCCCCCCCCGCACGAAGCCGCCGCGCACAAAACGGCGCGGCGCCCACCCCGAGCCGGGGCGGGCGCCGCTGCACGGAGCGCGCGTCAGTCCTGGACGGCAGCCTTCAGCTGCTCCACCCGGTCGGTGCGCTCCCAGGTGAAGTCCGGCAGCTCCCGGCCGAAGTGGCCGTACGCGGCGGTCTGGGAGTAGATCGGCCGCAGCAGGTCCAGGTCGCGGATGATCGCGGCCGGGCGGAGGTCGAAGACCTCGGAGACGGCCTTCTGGATCGAGAGGACCGGCACGGTCTCGGTTCCGAAGGTCTCCACGAACAGGCCGACCGGCTCGGCCTTGCCGATCGCGTACGCGACCTGCACCTCGGCGCGGCTGGCGAGGCCGGCGGCGACGATGTTCTTCGCCACCCAGCGCATCGCGTACGCGGCCGAGCGGTCCACCTTGGACGGGTCCTTGCCGGAGAAGGCGCCGCCACCGTGGCGGGCCATGCCGCCGTAGGTGTCGATGATGATCTTGCGGCCGGTGAGGCCGGCGTCGCCCATCGGGCCGCCGATCTCGAAGCGGCCGGTCGGGTTGACCAGCAGGCGGTAACCGTCGGTGGTCAGCTTGATGCCCTGGTCGGCCAGCGCCTTCAGCTCCGGCTCCACGACGAACTCGCGGATGTCCGGGGTGAGCAGCGACTCCAGGTCGATGTCACTGGCGTGCTGGGTGGAGACGACCACGGTGTCGAGGCGGACGGCCTTGTCGCCGTCGTACTCGATGGTGACCTGGGTCTTGCCGTCGGGGCGCAGGTACGGGATGGTCCCGTTCTTGCGCACCTCGGTGAGGCGGCGGGAGAGGCGGTGCGCCAGGGTGATCGGCAGCGGCATCAGCTCGGGCGTCTCGTCGGACGCGTAGCCGAACATCAGCCCCTGGTCGCCGGCCCCCTGCTTGTCCAGGTCATCCTCGTCACCCTCGACCCGGGCCTCGTACGCGGTGTCGACACCCTGCGCGATGTCGGGCGACTGGGCACCGATGGACACCGACACGCCGCAGGAGGCGCCGTCGAAGCCCTTCTTGGAGCTGTCGTAGCCGATCTCCAGGATCTTGTCCCGGACGAGCTGGGCGATCGGCGCGTACGCCTTGGTGGTCACCTCGCCGGCCACGTGCACCTGGCCGGTGGTGATGAGCGTCTCCACGGCGACCCGGGAGGTCGGGTCCTCCCGCAGGAGAGCGTCAAGGATGGTGTCGCTGATCTGGTCAGCGATCTTGTCGGGGTGTCCCTCGGTCACGGATTCCGAGGTGAACAGGCGGCGAGACACAGCGCTCCCTGGGGTTGCAGCGGCTGCTGACTGAAGGCCCCCGGCGAGACCGGGGACATCCGGAAAGACTTGATTCCTGGATTCTAACGGTCTGCTTCCGTCGAACGTCACCCGCTTCCGGAAATCAAGACCGTTCTCCAGCGGGACCCGATCAGTTCCGACCCGGTTCCAGCCGCTTTGCGACCAGGTCCCAGACGACGTCCGCGAGCGCCTCCTTGGGCCCGACCGGTACGGGGGTCTCGCTGCCGTCCGCCCCCAGCACCACGGCCTCGTTGACGTCCTGCCCGAAGGCCTTTCCGTCGCCCACCTCGTTGACGACCAACAGGTCGCAGCCCTTGCGGGCGAGCTTGGCGCGGCCGTTCGCGAGCACGTCGTCCGTCTCCGCCGCGAAACCCACCACCAGTTGGCCCGAACGGGGCCGGTGCCCCGACAGCTCGGCCAGCACGTCGGGGTTGCGGACCAGCGCGACCGGCGCCGGCTCGACCCCCTCGACCTTCTTGATCTTGCCGGTCGCGTACTCGGCGGGCCGGAAGTCCGCCACCGCGGCGGCCATCACCACGGCGTCCGCGTCCGCGGCCGCCTTCAGCGCCGCCTCGCGCAGCTCCAGCGCGGTCGAGACGTGCACCACGTCCACCCCGGCCGGGTCGGGCAGCTCGGCGTTGGCCGAGACGAGGGTCACCCGCGCCCCGCGCGCCGCGGCGGTCACGGCGAGCGCGTAGCCCTGCTTGCCGGAGGAGCGGTTGCCGAGGAAGCGCACCGGGTCCAGCGGCTCCCGGGTGCCGCCGGCCGAGACCACCACGTGCCGGCCGGCCAGGTCGGTGGGCACCGCCCCGCCGCGGCGCAGCACGGCCCGGCAGGCCTCGAAGATCGCGCCGGGCTCGGGCAGCCGCCCCTTGCCGGTGTCCTTGCCGGTGAGGCGCCCGACGGCCGGCTCCAGCACGATCACACCGCGTCGGCGCAGGGTGGCGACGTTCTCCCGGGTGGCCGGGTGCTCCCACATCTCGGTGTGCATGGCGGGCGCCAGGACGACGGGGCAACGGGCGGTGAGCAGGGTGTTGGTCAGCAGGTCGTCGGCGAGGCCGTGGGCGGCCTTGGCGATCAGGTCGGCGGTGGCGGGGGCGACCACCACCAGGTCGGCCTGCTGCCCGATCCGCACGTGCGGCACCTCGTGCACGCGCTCCCAGGTCTCGGTGGCGGCCGGGCGGCCGGACAGCGCGGCCCAGGTGGCCTCGCCGACGAAGTGCAGCGCCGCCGCGGTCGGCACCACGGTGACCTGGTGGCCGGACTCGGTGAACCGGCGCAGCAGCTCGCACGCCTTGTAGGCGGCGATCCCGCCGCTGACACCCAGAGCCACCCGGGGAGCGTCCACACTCGCGTTCATCTACCGGCCTTTCTCCGCATCGGGAACCCGCCCACCCTACGGCCCCTCGGCCACCCCCCACACCGAGGCCCGGCCCACAACCGGCGACCCCGCCGAAAACGCCGGAGGGCCCGGCGGAGTGATTCCGCCCGGCCCTCCGGGAAACATACGGGGCTGCCTCAGGCAGCGCCCTCGATCGCCTCGGCGGTCAGCATGCCCGCGTTGATCTCGCGCAGCGCGATCGACAGCGGCTTCTCGTGCACGTGGGTGTCGACCAGCGGGCCGACGTACTCCAGCAGGCCCTCGCCGAGCTGGGAGTAGTAAGCGTTGATCTGGCGCGCGCGCTTGGCGGCGTAGATCACGAGGCTGTACTTCGAGTCGGTGGCCTCAAGCAGCTCGTCGATCGGCGGGTTGATGATGCCCTCGGGCGCGGTCATGGAAGAGGACACGCGAAAACCTTCCGAAAGGGTGGAAAAGACTGACAGGTCAGGCTACACCGAGCAAGGCTAGCAGTTCGGCCGCTACCTGCTCGACGGAGGTGTTGACAAGGGTGGTGTCGAACTCGGCCTCGGCCGCGAGCTCGACCTTGGCCGCCTCCAGCCGCCGCGCGATCACGTCCTGCGCCTCGGTGCCCCGCCCGGTCAGCCGGCGGACCAGCTCGTCCCAGCTCGGCGGCGCCAGGAAGACCAGCTGGGCCTCCGGCATCGACTCGCGTACCTGGCGGGCGCCCTGCAGGTCGATCTCCAGCAGGACGGGCTCGCCGCGCTCCAGCTTCTCCAGCACGGCCGCACGGGGGGTGCCGTAGCGGTTGCCCGCGAACTCGGCCCATTCCAGCAACTCGCCGTTGGCGATCAGCTTGTCGAACTCGTCGTTGTCGACGAAGTGGTACTGGACACCGTTCTTCTCGCCGGGCCTCGGGTGCCGGGTGGTGGCCGACACCGAGAGCCAGACCTCGGGGTGCATCTTCCTCATATGAGCGACGACCGTGCTCTTGCCGACCCCCGAGGGGCCGGAGAGCACGGTCAGCCGCGGACGCTCACTCATGCACCGATTATCCCGGATCGCGGACGATCCCGGGACCACGGGGGCACGGTCAGGCGGCGCCACCGCCGAACTCCCGCTCCAGGGAGGCGATCTGGTTCGTTCCGAGACCGCGGACACGGCGGCTCTCGCTGATGCCGAGGCGCTCCATGATCTGCTTGGCGCGAACCTTGCCGACGCCCGGAAGGGACTCCAGCAGGGCCGACACCTTCATCTTGCCGATGACATCGTTGTCGTTCTTGCCGGCCTTGATCACCTCGTGCAGGGAGGCGCCGGAGTGCTTGAGCCGGTTCTTGACCTCGGCGCGCTCCCGGCGAGCCTCGGCGGCCTTGGCGAGCGCGGCGGTGCGCTGTTCAGGGGTAAGGGGCGGAAGAGCCACGCCGTTCACCTCAGGGTGTGGAAGGAAGGGATTGAGCTATGACTGGTTCGGTACTCAGGACACCGTCCGCAAGGGGAGCCCAATGGGGAACCACAGGGCCCTGACCTGCGGGAGCTGCGGGATTCGCAACTCGCCGATGACCTATCGCCGGACACTACCCGGATTGCGGCGCCGCGTCAGGAAAAGAACACGAAAAGTCCTGGTCAGCCAAGGCCGACCAGGACTTTCCAGGGCAAAATGACCGCGATTGCGAAACTTTGACGGGGTCGATGTGACGGCGCTCACGTCAACTCCGGTGCCGCCCCGCCGTCCTGCGGACACTGCGCACGGTCACCGCCCGGCTACCGATCGGCTACCGGCCGGGCCGCCCGCGCTACTTGACGGCGTCCGCGAACTCGCCGACGAAGCGCTCCGCCGCCTCCCGCAGGGCCGGCACCGACGGCCCGTGCTTGAGCACGTCCCGGCTGACGCTCGGCACCACGTTGATCACCGAGGCGCCGAACACCCGCGGCAGGTCCGCCATGGTCGCGCCCTGGGCGCCGATCCCGGGCGCCAGCAGCGGGCCGTTGATGGCCAGGTCCACGCCGGCGTCGGCCAGCGTCGCGCCGACCACCGCACCGTAGGAGCCCAGCGGCGCGGCGTCCGCGTTCTCGGCCGCCAGCTGGCGCAGCACGGACGCGGCGACCGGCTCGCCGTCCGCACCGACCGCTCGCTGCACCTCGGCACCCTCCGGGTTGGAGGTGAGCGCCAGCGCGAACACCCCGCAGCCCTGCTCGCGGGCCAGGTCCAGGGCCGGGCGCAGCGAGCCGAAGCCCAGGTACGGGCTGACCGTGAGGGCGTCCGAGAACAGCGGGCTGCCGGGCGACAGGAAGGCCTCCGCGTAGGCGGCCATGGTGGAGCCGATGTCGCCGCGCTTGGCGTCCATCAGGACCAGCGCACCGGCCGCGCGGGCCTCCTCGACGGTCCTCTCCAGCACCGCGACGCCCTTGCTGCCGAAGCGCTCGAAGAAGGCGGCCTGCGGCTTGAGCACGGCCACCCGGTCGGCCAGCGCCTCCACCACCGTGCGGCTGAAGGTCTCCAGCCCGGCGAGGTCGTCGCCGAGCCCCCAGGCGGAGAGCAGGGAGGCGTGCGGGTCGATGCCGACGCAGAGCTGGCCGCGGGTGTCGAGGGCTCGGCGCAGCCGGGCGCCGAACGGGGCGAGGGTCATGTCGTCCTTTCCGGATTCTGTACGGGATCCTGTACGGAGGTCACGAGCTGCGGACGGCGCTGCCGACGGCCGCCGCCAGGTTGCGGAAGCCCGCGGCGCGGACCCGGGCCGAGAGGCCCCGGTGGATCCGGCGGCACCAGAACGGCCCCTCGTAGATGAAGGCGCTGTAGCCCTGCACGAGGTCTGCGCCGTGGATGATCCGCTGCCAGGCGTCCTCGGCGGTCTCCACGCCGCCGACCGAGACCAGCGTCAGCCGGCCCCCGGTGCGGGCGCGCAGGCGCTGCAGCACTTCCAGGGCGCGGGCCTTCAGCGGGGCGCCGGACAGGCCGCCCATGCCGATCTCCTCGACCCGCTGCGGGTCGGCCCGCAGGCCCTCGCGGCCGATCGTGGTGTTGGTGGCGATGATGCCGTCCAGGCCGAGCTCCAGGGCCAGGTCGGCGACCCCGTCGACGTCCTCGTCGGCCAGGTCGGGGGCGATCTTGACCAGCAGCGGCACGTGGTGCGCGGTGGTGCGGTCGGCGGCCTCGCGGACGGCGGCCAGCAGCGGGCGCAGGTGGTCGACGGCCTGGAGGTTGCGCAGCCCGGGGGTGTTCGGGGAGCTGACGTTGACCACCAGGTAGTCGGCGTACTTCGCCAGCCGCTCGGTCGACTTGACGTAGTCGGCGACGGCGTCGGCCTCCTCGACCACCTTGGTCTTGCCGATGTTGACGCCGATCACCGGGGTGGAGCTGGTGTGCGGGCGGGCGGCCAGCCGGGCGGCGACCCGGGCCGAGCCCTGGTTGTTGAAGCCCATCCGGTTGATCAGCGCGCGGTCCTCGACCAGGCGGAACAGCCGGGGCGCCGGGTTGCCGGGCTGGGGCTCGCCGGTGATGGTGCCGATCTCGACGTAGTCGAAGCCGAGCATCGCCAGGCCGTCGATGCCGACGCCGTTCTTGTCGAAGCCGGCCGCGAGCCCGAACGGGCCGGGCAGGTCCAGGCCGAGGGCCCTGGTGTGCAGCGCCCGGTCGCGCGGGGCGAGCACCAGCCGCACCAGGGTGCGCAGTCCGGGCACCGAGGAGGCGAGCCGGATCCAGAAGAAGGCGAGGTGGTGGGCCTTCTCCGGGTCCATCCTCTTGAAGACGAGGTCGAACAGGAACTTGTACAAAGTGGGGTCAACTCCCGCAGCGGAAACCGTACTCGGGCATACGAGTGGGGGGCACCATTCCGTCTCCGGTGCCCCCCACTACGGTGGTGCTACTTGCGACCGGCGTTGATCAGCTCGGCGTGCTCCTGGAGCGACATCACTCCGACCTCGTCGCGCAGCAGCGCGTCCATGCCCTGGACGGCCGCGCCCATCGCCTGGACGGTGGTCAGGCAGGGCACCCCGCGGGAGACCGCGGCGGTGCGGATCTCGTAGCCGTCGAGGCGGCCGCCGGTGCCGTACGGCGTGTTGATGATCAGGTCGACCTCGCCGTCGTGGATCAGCTGGACGATCGTCTTCTCACCGTTCGGGCCCTCGCCCTCGCTGTGCTTGCGCACCAGGGTGGACGGGATGCCGCCGCGGTGCAGCACCTCGGCGGTGCCGGCGGTGGCGAGCACCTCGAAGCCGAGGCCGACCAGCGCCCGGGCCGGGAAGACCAGGTTGCGCTTGTCCCGGTTGGCGACCGAGACGAAGACCTTGCCCTTGGTCGGCAGCGCGCCGTACGCGCCGGACTGCGCCTTGGCGTAGGCGGTGCCGAAGACCTTGTCGATGCCCATGACCTCACCGGTCGAGCGCATCTCCGGGCCGAGCACGGTGTCCACGCCGCGGCCGTGGATGTCGCGGAAGCGGCTCCACGGCATCACGGCCTCCTTGACCGCGATCGGGGCGTCGGCCGGCAGGGTGCCGCCGTCGCCCTCGGCCGGGAGCAGGCCCTCGGCGCGCAGCTCGGCGATGGTGGCGCCGAGCGAGATCCGGGCGGCGGCCTTGGCCAGCGGCACGGCGGTCGCCTTGGAGGTGAACGGGACGGTGCGGGAGGCGCGCGGGTTGGCCTCCAGCACGTAGAGGATGTCCCCGGCCAGCGCGAACTGGATGTTGATCAGGCCGCGGACGCCGACGCCGCGCGCGATGGCCTCGGTGGAGGTGCGCAGGCGCTTGATGTCGTAGCCGCCCAGGGTGATCGGGGGCAGCGCGCAGGCGGAGTCGCCGGAGTGGATGCCGGCCTCCTCGATGTGCTCCATGACGCCGCCGAGGTAGAGCTCGGTGCCGTCGTAGAGCGCGTCGACGTCGATCTCCACCGCGTCGTCCAGGAAGCGGTCGATCAGCACCGGGTGCTCGGAGATCAGACCGGCGTGCCGCTCCAGGTACGAGGCGAGCGAGGCCTCGTCGTAGACGATCTCCATGCCGCGGCCGCCGAGCACGTAGGACGGGCGGGCCAGGACGGGGTAGCCGATCTCGTCGGCGATCGCCTTGGCCTCCGCGAAGGAGAAGGCGGTGCCGTGCTTGGGGGCGGGCAGCCCGGCGTCGCGCAGCACGCGGCCGAAGGCGCCGCGCTCCTCGGCGAGGTCGATCGCCTCGGGCTGGGTGCCGACGATCGGCACGCCGTTGTCCTTGAGCGCCTGGGCCAGGCCCAGCGGGGTCTGGCCGCCGAGCTGGACGATCACGCCGGCCAGCGGTCCGGCCTGCCGCTCGGCGTGGACGATCTCCAGCACGTCCTCCAGGGTGAGCGGCTCGAAGTAGAGCCGGTCGGAGGTGTCGTAGTCGGTGGAGACGGTCTCCGGGTTGCAGTTGACCATGACGGTCTCGTACCCGGCGTCGGCGAGCGCGAAGGAGGCGTGCACGCAGGAGTAGTCGAACTCGATGCCCTGGCCGATGCGGTTGGGGCCCGAGCCGAGGATGATCACGGCGGGCTTGGTGCGCGGGGCGACCTCGCTCTCCTCGTCGTAGGACGAGTAGAAGTACGGGGTCTTGGCGGCGAACTCGGCGGCGCAGGTGTCGACGGTCTTGAACACCGGACGGATGCCGAGCGCGTGGCGCACCTCGCGGACGACGTCCGGGCGCAGGCCGCGGATCTCGCCGATCTGCTGGTCGGAGAAGCCGTGCCGCTTGGCGTGGCGCAGCAGCTCGGGGGTGAGCTCGGCGGCCTCGGCCAGCTCGCCGGCGATCTCGTCCAGCAGGAAGAGCTGGTCGACGAACCACGGGTCGATCTTCGTGTACTCGAAGACCTCCTCCGGGGTGGCGCCGGCCCGGATGGCGTCCATCACCGTGTTGATCCGGCCGTCGGTCGGCACGGTGGACTTGACCAGCAGCTCGGCCTTGTCGCCGAGGGGCCCGGTCCAGCTGAACTGGGAGCCCTTCTTCTCCAGCGAGCGCAGCGCCTTCTGCAGCGCCTCGGGGAAGTTGCGGCCCATGGCCATGGCCTCGCCGACGGACTTCATGGTGGTGGTCAGCGTCGCGTCGGCGCTCGGGAACTTCTCGAACGCGAACCGCGGGACCTTGACCACGACGTAGTCGAGGGTCGGCTCGAAGGAGGCCGGGGTCTGCTCGGTGATGTCGTTGGGGATCTCGTCCAGGGTGTAGCCGACGGCCAGCTTGGCGGCGATCTTGGCGATCGGGAAGCCGGTGGCCTTGGAGGCGAGCGCCGAGGAGCGGGAGACGCGCGGGTTCATCTCGATGACGATGACCCGGCCGTCGACGGGGTTGACGGCGAACTGGATGTTGCAGCCGCCGGTGTCGACGCCGACCTCGCGGATGACGGCGATGCCGATGTCGCGCAGGATCTGGTACTCGCGGTCGGTGAGGGTCATCGCCGGGGCGACGGTGATCGAGTCACCGGTGTGCACGCCCATCGGGTCGAAGTTCTCGATGGAGCAGACGACCACGACGTTGTCGTTCTTGTCGCGCATCAGCTCCAGCTCGTACTCCTTCCAGCCGAGGATGGACTCCTCCAGGAGCACCTCGGTGGTCGGCGAGAGGGCCAGGCCCTGGCCGGCGATGCGGCGCAGGTCCTCCTCGTTGTGGGCGAAGCCGGAGCCGGCGCCGCCCATGGTGAAGGAGGGGCGGACCACGACCGGGTAGCCGCCGAGGGTGTCGACGCCGGCCAGCACCTCGTCCATGGTGTGGCAGATGACCGAGCGGGCGGACTCGCCGTACCCGATCTTGGCCTTGACGGCCTCGACGACGCCCTTGAAGAGCTCGCGGTCCTCGCCCTTGTTGATCGCCTCGACGTCGGCGCCGATCAGCTCGACGCCGTACTTGTCCAGCGTGCCCGCGCCGTGCAGCGAGATCGCGGTGTTGAGCGCGGTCTGGCCGCCCAGGGTCGGCAGCAGCGCGTCGGGGCGCTCCTTGGCGATGATCTTCTCGACGAACTCCGGGGTGATCGGCTCGACGTAGGTGGCGTCGGCGATCTCCGGGTCGGTCATGATCGTGGCCGGGTTGGAGTTGACCAGCACGACCCGCAGGCCTTCGGCCTTGAGGACGCGGCAGGCCTGGGTGCCCGAGTAGTCGAACTCGGCGGCCTGGCCGATGACGATCGGGCCGGAGCCGATCACCAGGACGGACTTGATGTCAGTGCGCTTAGGCACGCTGGCCCTCCATGAGCTTCACGAAGCGGTCGAACAGGTAGGCGGCGTCGTGCGGGCCGGCGGCCGCTTCGGGGTGGTACTGCACGCTGAAGGCGGGCACGTCGAGCGCCTGCAGGCCCTCGACCACGTCGTCGTTGAGGCAGACGTGGGAGACCTCGACCCGCCCGTAGGGGGTGTCGCTCACCTGGTCCAGCGGCGCGTTCACGGCGAAGCCGTGGTTGTGGGCGGTCACCTCGACCTTGCCGGTGGTGCGGTCCTGCACCGGCTGGTTGATGCCGCGGTGGCCGTACTTGAGCTTGTAGGTGCCGAAGCCCAGGGCGCGGCCCAGGATCTGGTTGCCGAAGCAGATCCCGAAGAACGGGGTCTTCCGCTCCAGCACGCCCTGCGCGACGGCGACCTGGTGGTCGGCGGTGGCCGGGTCGCCCGGGCCGTTGGAGAAGAAGACGCCGTCCGGGTTGACGGCGTAGACCTCCTCCAGGGTGGAGTTGGCCGGCAGCACGTGGACCTCGATGCCGCGCTCGGCCATCCGCTGCGGGGTCATCGCCTTGATGCCGAGGTCCAGCGCGGCGACGGTGAAGCGCTTCGCACCGATCGCGGGCACGACGTACGGCTCGGTGGTGGCCACCTCGGCGCACAGGTCGGCGCCCTTCATCTCGGGCGACTGCTGCACCCGGGTGAGCAACTCGGCCGGGTCGGCCAGCGTCTCGCCGGAGAAGATGCCGCAGCGCATCGCGCCGCGCTCGCGCAGGTGGCGGGTCAGCGCGCGGGTGTCGATGCCGCTGATGCCGACGACGCCCTGGCGGGCGAGCTCCTCGTCCAGCGAGCGGCGGGAGCGCCAGTTGGACGCCACCCGGGCGGGGTCGCGCACCACGTAGCCGGCGACCCAGATCTGCTTGGACTCGTCGTCCTCGTCGTTCCAGCCGGTGTTGCCGATCTGCGGGGCGGTCATCACGACCACCTGGCGGTGGTACGACGGGTCGGTCAGGGTCTCCTGGTAGCCGGACATGCCGGTGTTGAAGACCGCCTCGCCGAAGGTCTCGCCGGTGGCGCCGTAGGCCTGGCCGCGGAAGGTCCGGCCGTCCTCCAGGACGAGCACGGCGGGGACGCGTTCCCGCCGTTGGCGCTGCGTGGTGGGGGCAGGTGCGGTCATTGCGCGGCCTCTTCCGTCTTCTTCGTCTTCGTAGTACGTGTTGCGAGCTGGGTGATCGCCTCGACCCAGGCGGTGTGCTCGTCGGGGTGGTCGGCCCGGAAGCCGGAGTCCAGCTCGGTGTCCTCGTGGGTCCAGGTGACCACCAGCAGCCCTGAGGGGACGACCTTGCCGGCGATCCCGGAGTCCGTCCGGGCGCCGGTGAGGTGCTCGGCCGGGATCCAGAAGTCCACGTCGCCGGGGCGCTGCACCAGCAGGCCGTCCTCGCCGAGGGTGAGGTCGACCCGGCTGCGGGTGCCCAGGCCGTGCGCGACGACCCGGTCGAGCCAGTTCCCGGCGGTGGTGGTGCCGTGGTACCGGCCGCTGGTCTCCAGGATGGTCCGCCCGGGGCGGGCCGGCACGGCGGGCAGCGGCGGGATCCCGGACTGCAGGGTGCGCCGCCAGTTCCAGCCCTGGCGCATCAGCCAGTAGACCAGGCCGATGATGATCAGCAGCCCGATCGTCCAGCCGATGTAGCCGGGCCAGTCGGTGACCTTCGCCTGCTCCCTGGCGAGCGTGGCGTGGTCCATCACTTCAGCCCGCCCTGCTCGACCAGCTCACCGGCCAGCACGGTGGCGCGACCGCGCAGGAAGGTGGCGTGCACCCGTCCGGGCAGGTCCATGCCCTTGTAAGGGGTGTTGCGGCTGCGGGTCGCGAAGCTCTCGGGGTTCACGGCACCACGGTACGCGGGATCGAAGAGCACCAGGTTGGCGGGCTCACCCACCGAGATCGGCCGGCCCTGCCCGGTGAGACGGCCGATCCGGGCCGGGCGGTGCGACATCCGGTCCGCGACGCCCTCCCAGTTCAGCAGGCCGGTGTCGACCATGGTCTGCTGCACGACCGACAGCGCGGTCTCCAGCCCGACCATGCCCATCGCGGCCACGGCCCACTCGCAGTCCTTGTCCTCGGCCGGGTGCGGCGCGTGGTCGGTGGCGACGGCGTCGATGGTGCCGTCGGCGAGCGCCTTGCGCAGCGCCTGGACGTCCTCGGCGGTGCGCAGCGGCGGGTTCACCTTGTACACCGGGTCGTAGGAGCGGACCAGCTCGTCGGTGAGCAGCAGGTGGTGCGGGGTGACCTCGGCGGTGACGTCCCAGCCCTTGGACTTGGCCCAGCGGACGATCTCGACCGAGCCGGCCGTGGAGAGGTGGCAGACGTGCAGCCGGGAGCCGACGTGCGCGGCGAGCAGCACGTCGCGGGCGATGATCGACTCCTCGGCGACGGCCGGCCAGCCGCCCAGTCCGAGCTCCCCGGAGACCTGGCCCTCGTTCATCTGGGCGCCCTCGGTCAGCCGCGGCTCCTGGGCGTGCTGGGCGACGACACCGTCGAAGGCCTTGACGTACTCCAGGGCACGGCGCATCAGCACCGCGTCGTCCACGCACTTGCCGTCGTCGGAGAAGACCCGGACACCGGCCGCGGACTCGTGCATCGCGCCCAGCTCGGCGAGCTTCTTCCCCTCCAGGCCGACGGTGACGGCGCCGACCGGCTGCACGTCGCAGTAGCCGGCCTCCTGGCCGAGCCGCCAGACCTGCTCGACCACGCCGGCGGTGTCGGCCACCGGGGTGGTGTTGGCCATCGCGTGGACGGCGGTGAAACCGCCCATCGCGGCGGCCTGGGTGCCGGTGAGCACGGTCTCGGCGTCCTCGCGGCCGGGCTCGCGCAGGTGGGTGTGCAGGTCGACCAGGCCGGGCAGGGCGATCATGCCGGTGGCGTCGATCTCGATGTCCGCCTCGACGGCCAGTCCGGTGCCGATCGCCTGGACGACGCCGTCGGCGAGGTGGAGGTCCTGCGGGGCGCCGCCCAGGATCTTGGCGTTGCGGATCAGGTAGCTGGTCACTGAGCGGTCTCCACGGAGTCGGTACGGGGGGCGGCGGCGGTGTCGGTGGTGCCGTCGGCGAACACGGCGCCGCCGAGCAGCAGGTAGAGGACGGCCATCCGGACGGAGACGCCGTTGGCGACCTGCTCGACCACGGTGCAGCGCGGCGAGTCGGCGACCTCGGCGGTGATCTCCATGCCGCGGACCATCGGGCCGGGGTGCATCACGATGGCGTGCCCGGGCAGCTGGGCCATCCGGAGGCCGTTCATGCCGTAGCGGCGGCTGTACTCGCGCTCGGTCGGGAAGAACGCGGCGTTCATCCGCTCGCGCTGCACCCGCAGCATCATCAGGGCGTCGGTCTTGGGCAGCACCCGGTCGAGGTCGTAGCTGACCTCGCAGGGCCAGTTCTCGATGCCGATCGGCAGCAGGGTCGGCGGGGCGACGAAGGTCACCTGGGCACCGAGGGTGGTCAGCAGGTGCACGTTGGAGCGGGCGACCCGGCTGTGCAGGATGTCACCGACGATCGTGACCCGGCGGCCCGCGAGGTCGTTGCCCGGGCCGGCATTGAGGTGGCGGCGCATGGTGAAGGCGTCGAGCAGCGCCTGGGTGGGGTGCTCGTGGGTGCCGTCACCGGCGTTGATCACACTGCCGTGCAGCCAGTCGGACTGGGCCAGCCGGGCCGGCGCGCCAGAGGCGTGGTGCCGGATGACGACCGCGTCGGCGCCCATCGCCTGCAGGGTCAGCGCGGTGTCCTTGAGGCTCTCGCCCTTGGAGACGGACGAGCCCTTGGCGGAGAAGTTGATGACGTCCGCGGACAGTCGCTTCTCGGCGGCCTCGAAGGAGGTCTTGGTGCGGGTCGAGTCCTCGAAGAAGAGGTTGACGACGGTGCGGCCGCGCAGCGTGGGCAGCTTCTTGACGGCCCGGCCGGAGAGCTGGGCCAGCTCCTCGGCGGTGTCCAGGATCAGCAGCGCGTCGTCGCGGCTGAGATCGGCGGCGGAGACGAGGTGGCGCTTCACGCGGGTTACTCCGGGAGGTGCGGTTCGGTGGGCTGGGAGGCCAGGGCCTGCGAGCTGCGGGCGGTGTGGTCGCGGTCGCCGACCAGGACGGCGTCCACGCCGTCGGTGTCGGCCAGGCGGACCTGCACGGCCTCGCGCAGCGAGGTGGGGAGGTTCTTGCCCACGTAGTCGGCCCGGATCGGCAGCTCACGGTGGCCGCGGTCGACCAGGACGGCGAGCTGCACGGCGCGCGGGCGGCCGATGTCGCTCAGCGCGTCGAGCGCGGCGCGGATGGTGCGGCCGGAGAACAGCACGTCGTCGACGAGGATGACGAGCTTGCCGTCGATGCCACCGGGCGGGATCTCGGTGTGCTCCAGGGCGCGGGCGGGCTTCAGCCGCAGGTCGTCCCGGTACATGGTGATGTCCAGGGTGCCCAGCGGGATCTCGCGCCCGGTGATCTGGGCCAGCCGGCCGTGCAGGCGGCGGGCGAGGTGGACGCCCCTGGTGTGGATGCCGAGCAGCACGACGTCCTCCGCGCCCTTGGCGCGCTCGACGATCTCGTGCGCTATCCGGGTGACGACCCGGGCGATGTCCGTGGCGTCCAGCACTTGGTGCGGCGGCCGCGGCGTCTGTTCCTGGTGTGTGGTCATGCCGAAGCGGACCTCCTTCCCCGCCTCACTGGACGGGCCTTAAAGGATGTCTGGGATTCCGCCCCCGCCGACCGGGCGTGGGCTTCGGGTCATCCTACCAGCGCGCCGGGAGGCAAATGGACCTCCATCATTCCGCTTCACCGGGTTCACGTACCAGATGCGCCGACGATGCGGGCCATTCGCACGAGTGCCCCATTCGGCTTGACGCAACTACCTTACTCTACGTAACCTCACAGTGAGTTACGAGACGGGCGTCGAACCCACCGGTAACGACGTCGGCGAATCGCCCGTGACCCACTACTGAACGCGAAGCAATCTCGTCCGGGGAGATCAATGTCCAGCGACTACGCGAAGCAGCTCGGAGGCAAGCTCCGAGCGATCCGCACTCAGCAGGGGCTCTCCCTGCACGGTGTCGAGGAGAAGTCCCAGGGGCGCTGGAAGGCAGTCGTCGTCGGCTCGTACGAGCGCGGCGACCGTGCGGTCACCGTGCAGCGGCTGGCCGAGCTCGCCGAGTTCTACGGCGTGCCGGTGCAGGAACTGCTGCCCGGCGGCACCCCCGGCGGCGCGGCAGAGCCGCCGCCGCGCCTGGTCCTCGACCTGGAGAGACTGACCCAGGTCCCGTCCGAAAAGGCCGGACCGCTGCAGCGTTACGCGGCGACCATCCAGAGCCAGCGCGGCGACTACAACGGCAAGGTCCTCTCGATCCGCCAGGACGATCTGCGCACTCTGGCCGTCATCTACGACCAGTCGCCGTCGATCCTCACCGAGCAGCTGATCTCCTGGGGCGTGCTCAACCCCGACGCGCGCCGCGCGGTGCGCGAGGAGGACGCGAGCTGACGCTCGCCGACCCGCCCTCGGCAGGTAGCTCGCTACCGTGCACCGATGTCCTCGGTGGCGGCCAGCAGAAACGTCACGGCGCGGCCCCCGGTCACCGGGGGCCGCGCCGCGGTGTTTGCCGTGACCGCTGCCGGACCTCGGCAGGACCTCAGCGCCTCAGCAGACCGTTCCCAGGCTGTAGCCCGGCTGCGCCGCGACCCCGTCCAGCCGAACCGGGCGGGCGGCCGGCGCCCAGTCCGGCCCGCTGCTCGACCAGGCCCAGGCGGCCGGCAGAAAGCATTCGTCGGCGGCCCCGCCGCGGGCCCCGCCGGAGGCCGCTGAGCCCTGGGAGCCGTGGAGCACGGCGACCGCGGGCAGCTCCAGCGCCAGCCCGGCGCACAGCACCGCGCAGACCAGCTCCAGGTCCTCGTCGTTGATCCGCACCACGCCGTCCTCCCACTGCAGCACCCGGGCCGCCGCGGTCAGCCTGCCGCCCGGCGCGTCCACCCGCAGCCGCAGCTCGTACACCCCGGCGCCCGCTCCGACCAGCATCCGGCGGAACACCTCGCTCCCGCGCTGGTAGGCGGCGCGCACCCAGCGCGTGTGCTCCTCGTCCGTCTCCCCCGCGCCCCCGTACAGCCCGCCGTCGAGCAGTAGGTCGGCGTGGCAGAGCGTCAGCCCGTTCTCCCGGGCCCGGACCAGCCGCGGCACGAAGTCCCCCGCCAGTTCCTCGCCCTGATAGGCCAGCAGCTGGGTCTGCAACGGCGGGTTGACCAGGTAGCGGTCCCGGGCGGCCGGCTCGGCCGGGTCCAGTCCGTGCAGCAGGCAGAACTCCGCGAAGTCCTGCGGGTGGAACATCCGGGCCCGGACGGTCTCGAACCGCTCCAGCGCGTCGGCCAGCAGCTCTGCGGTGTCCGCCAGGTAGCGCTCGTAGTCGGGGGCGTCGCAGACCCCCCAGGCGCGGGCCCGGGCGAAGTCCGCGGCGCTGGTGAGCACCCCGATGACGAACGCCTGCTCGGTCCCCTCGGCCTGCCGCGGCCGGTGCGGCGCCCGCAGCGCGGGGCGCGGGCCGCCGGTGGTGCAGTCGGAGTTGCGGCGGGCGCGTCCCTTGCGGCTGGTCATCGGGGGCTCCTGGCGTCGGCGGGCGGGCGTCGGTCGGTGACGGTCAGCGGCGGGGCTCGCCGCTGACCGTGTTACTCCCCAGTTCCGCGCGCCACACACGTACGGCGTGTCACAGGAATGTAACCACCGGTAATAGCGCGTTCCCCCGACCGCCAGGCCCCAGGACGGGCCCCGGGCAGGGGCCTGTGTCCTGCCCGGAGGATCTTGCCGGGCAGGGCCTAGCGCGGCACCCTGGCCAACTGGCGGGACTGCGCGACCAGGCGGCCGGCCTCGTCCCAGATCTCGGCGTCCTCCTCGAAGTAGCCGCCGGCCATGTTGCGGGTGGAGTGGACCACCCGCAGCCAGCCCGGGGCGGGCTTGGCGCGCAGGTGGACGGTCAGCTCGACGGTCGGGGCCCAGCCGGGCAGGCCGAGGTCGAAGGTGACCGGCGGCAGCGCGTCGGCGACCAGCAGGAGCAGCAGCGGGTCGGGCTCGCGGCCGTCGGCGAGCCGGAACCAGCCCTGGATCCGGCCGTTGCCGGAGGGCTGCCCGAGCGCCCAGCCCACGGTGGCCGGGTCGAGCCGCAGGTCGAAGCGCTCCAGCAAAGCGGCCTGCTCGACCAGTTGGCGGGGCGCGTGCTCGATGCCGACGCACTGGTCCGGCGGCGGCAGCTGCGGCGGGGTGGCACTGGTGCGCACCTCGCCGTCGGCGGTGGCGAGGTCGCCGTGGCTGGCCACCACGCGCAGGCGTTCGACGCCGTCCTGGCTGAGCGAGGCGGTGCCGGTGGACAGGCCGCGGCCGGTGCGCAGCACCTCGGTGCGAACGGTGGCCGGGCCGGGGGTGGAGGCGGACAGGTAGTAACCACTGATCGACACCGGGTCCGGGTGCTGCCCGTGCTCCAGCGACAGCGCGTGTCCGGCCACGGCGAGCAGCAGCCCGCCGTTGACCCCACCGCCGATCTGCCAGCCGTCGCCGAGTTCGGCCTCGTAGCGGCCGGCCTCCTCGGGGTGTCTGCTCAGGGCGATGCCCCGGTCGAACTCGCTGCGGGTGGCGGTGGTCATGGGGCCTGCCCTTCGGTTCACGGACGCGGTCGCCGGCGGTTCCAGCGACGAAGTTACTGGTGAGTAGGACGACCTCACACTACGCCCACCGGGTGAAACGCGGAACGGCCGCCGGCCCCGAAGTTCGGGTCCGGCGGCCGTTCCGCAAGGCGCCACCGACTACCGGCGGATGCTCGGCTTCAGTTCCATGAAGCGGGCGAGCAGACCGTTGACGAAGGCCGGGGAGTCGTCCGTGGAGAACTCCTTGGCGATCTCGACGGCCTCGTCCAGGACGACCGCGTCCGGGACGCCGTCCTCCCAGATCAGCTCGTACGCACCGAGCCGCAGGACGTTGCGGTCCACGATCGGCATCCGGTCGAGGGTCCAGCCCACGGCGTACTGCTCGATCAGGTCGTCGATGCGACGGGCGTACTGGACGTACCCCTCGATCAGCTCCATCGTGTACTCGCCCACCTGCGGGGTGCCCTCGTCGGGCTTGGGCTCGCGGGCGCGGGCCACCCAGTCGGCAAGGACCTGCTGCGGGTCGACCCCGCGGTGGTCGGCCTCGAAGAGGATCTGGAAGGCCCGGGTACGGGCCTTGCTACGTGCGGCCGACACGGACTTACTTCACCCGGCCGAGGTAGCTGCCGTCGCGGGTGTCGACCTTGACCTTCTCGCCGGTGACGACGAAGAGCGGGACCTGGATCTCGGCACCGGTCTCCAGGGTGGCCGGCTTGGTGCCACCGGTGGAGCGGTCGCCCTGGACGCCCGGCTCGGTGTGCTGGATGGTCAGCTCGACGGAGGTCGGGAGCTCGATGTAGAGCACCGCACCCTCGTTGGTGGCGACCAGGGCCTCGAAGCCCTCCAGCAGGTAGTCGGCGGCGTCACCGACGACGGCCGGCTCGATGGTCAGCTGGTCGTAGGTGTCCATGTCCATGAACACGAAGTTCTCGCCGTCCTTGTACGAGAACTGCATGCCGCGCTTGTCGACGTTGGCGGTCTCGACCTTGGTGCCGGCGTTGAAGGTCTTGTCGACGACCTTGCCCGTCAGGACCTCCTTGAGCTTCGTACGCACGAAGGCCGGGCCCTTGCCGGGCTTGACGTGCTGGAACTCGACGACGGACCAGAGCTTGCCGCCCTCCAGCTTGAGGACCATGCCGTTCTTGAGATCGTTCGTGGAAGCCACGGGCGCACTTACTCCTGGATATAGCTGTCAAGGAACCAAGGGTTCGCGTCCTGCCGCCGACGGCCTTCGGGGCCGCCGTCACAGGGCGAGGAGCTCCTTGGTGGTGATGGTGAGCAGCTCGGGCCCGCCCTCCTCGAGGGGGCGCACGACGAGCGTGTCCTCGATCCGGACCCCGCCCTTGCCCGGGAGGTGGACTCCTGGGCCGACGGTGACCGGCACGCGGCTGTCCAGTTTACCCATGTCCGACGGACCGAGGCGCGGCGCCTCCCGGATCTCCAGCCCGATGCCGTGGCCCACGGGGTGCGGCGAGGCCTCGGTGTGCCCGGCCGCCTCCAGGACCTGCCGAGCGGCCCGGTCGGGTACGCACTGCTCCACCCCCGGGCCGAGCGCCTCCCGGCCCGCCCGCTGGGCCCGGAAGACCAGCCGGTGCAGCTCGACCTGCCAGGGCGCGGGGGCGGCCCCGATCACGAAGGTCCGGGCGGTCGAGACCCCGTAGCCGCGGTACTGGGCCCCCATCACCACAGTGAGGAAGTCGCCCTCCTCCACCCGGCGGTCGGTCGGCTGGTGGGCGGGCTGGCCGGAGTGGCTGCCGGTGCCGACCGACACCGGGAAGGCGGCCCGGTCGGCACCGTGGTCGATCATCCGGCGCTCCAGCTCCATCGCCAGGTGCCGCTCGGTCCGGCCGACCAGGATCGACTCCAGCAGCTCACCGAGCGCCTGGTCGGCGATCTCGGCGGCGATCCGCAGATCCGCGATCTCATGCTCGTCCTTCACCACCCGCAGCCGCTCCACCAGCTGGCCGAGGTCGGCCAGCCGGGCCCCCTCCAGCAGGCCCGCCACCGCCCGGTGCCGGGTGACGGTCAGGTCGTGCTCCTCCACCGCCAGCCCCCGCACCCCCAGCCGGCCGGCCGTGACCGCGGCGGCCAGCGCGGTGTCCGCCCCGGCCGGCACCGGCACCTGGGTGACGTCGGGGGTGATCAGGTGCTCCCCCGAGTCGTCCGGCGGCAGGTCGTCCGGCAGCGTCAGCAGCGCCCGGTCCCGGGTCAGCAGCAGGGTCGCCCCGCAGGGCGCGCAGCCCGTCAGATACCGCACGTTCGCCGCCCGGGTGATCAGCGCCGCCTCGGCCCCGGCCGCACCGCAGTGCTCCCTCACCCGCTCCCGCCGCCCCGCGTACGCATCCGCCATGCGTCGAGCCTACGAACCCCCGGCCCGAACCGCCCGCCGAGCGCCCCCGACGGATGCCCCGGCACCCCACTGCGCCCCGCGCGCCCCGGCGCCCCTGGCGCCCGGGAATGGGCAGGGCGGAGGTCACGTTGGAACGGATGAAAATGACTTCCATTTCAATGCAAGGTTCCGACCCGGCCCCCCGAACCCCACACCACCAGACCCCAGGAGGACGCCCGATGGCCCGCAGTGAACTGCGCCCGGTGATCAAGCTCCGTTCCACCGCCGGCACCGGCTACACGTACGTGACCCGCACGAACCGCCGCAACGACCCGGACCGGATGGTCCTGCGCAAGTACGACCCGGCCGTGGGCCGGCACGTCGACTTCCGTGAAGAGCGCTGACCGCACGAACCCCCGGAGGAGCCCAGCCATGAAGCCCGGAATCCACCCCGCCTACCGCCCGGTCGTCTTCCGCGACAAGGTCGGCGGCCTCGCCTTCCTCACCCGCTCGACCGCCACCGGTGACCGCACCGTCGAGTGGGCGGACGGCAACACCTACCCGGTGATCGACGTCGAGATCTCCTCGGCGAGCCACCCCTTCTACACCGGCCAGTCCCGGGTGCTCGACACCGCGGGCCGGGTCGAGCAGTTCCGCCGCCGCTACGGCGACCGGCACTGACCGCAACGCTGGAACGGCGCCTCCCCTGGTCGGGGAGGCGCCGTTCCGGCGTGCACGGACAGGGGCTCAGTACGGCGGCCTGACCACCGGGCCCTAGGACTGCTGCTCGGGCGTCCAGCGCTTCTCGACGCCGGCCAGCTTCCAGTAGCCGATGGCGATCGCCCACACCACCACGAACAGCCCCGCGATCGCGTAGCCGACGTTGTCCAGCGAGACGTCCGCGACGAACCCGGTCACCGGGTCCGTCAGGTCGAGCTTCTCGTGCAGCACGCCGACCAGCTCGATGGTGCCAATGATGAAGGCCACCGCGATCGACAGCCCGGTGATGGTCAGGTTGTAGTACACCTTGCGCACCGGGTTGGAGAAGGCCCACTGGTACGCGAAGTTCATGAACGTCCCGTCCAGGGTGTCGAAGAGACTCATCCCGGCCGCGAACAGCAGCGGCAGGCAGACGATCGCGTACCAGGGCAGTCCGGCTGCCGCGCCCGAACCGGCCATCACCATCAGGGTGACCTCGGTCGCGGTGTCGAAACCCAGGCCCAGCACCATGCCGACCGGGAACATCTGCCCGGGCCGGGTGATCGAACGGGTCGCCCGGTTCAGGATCCGGGCCATGAAGCCGCGCGAGTCGAGGTGCTCCTCCAGCTCCGCCTCGTCGTACTTCCCGGCCCGCATCGAGCGGAACACCTTGAGGATGCCCAGCAGCGCCGCCAGGTTGAGCGCCCCGATCAGATAGAGGAAGGCGCCGGAGGCCGTGGTGCCGACCAGCCCGAGCCACTTGTGGGTGGCCGAGTCGTGGTCCATCAGGGTGTTCGCCAGCTGGGCGCCGCCCGCCACCAGGGCGGCCATCACCACCACCATCGAGGAGTGCCCGAGGGCGAACCAGAAGCCCACCGAGACCGGCCGCTTGCCGTCCGCCATCAGCTTGCGGGTGGTGTTGTCGATCACCGCGATGTGGTCGGCGTCGAAGGCGTGCCGCATGCCCAGGGTGTACGCGGTGATGCCCAGGCCGACCCCGAACACCTGGGTGCCGACCTGGTAGCCGTGGGGCGCGACCA
The DNA here is from genome assembly GCF_055608425.1 of Kitasatospora sp. NPDC036934. Lineage (NCBI taxonomy): Bacteria > Bacillati > Actinomycetota > Actinomycetes > Kitasatosporales > Streptomycetaceae > Kitasatospora > Kitasatospora sp. NPDC036934. The sequence continues at coordinate 89,523 of NZ_JBVJQR010000011.1, forward strand.
GGAAGACCAGCGTCCCGAAGGCGGCCACGTGCATGGCGAGGATCACCCCCATCAGCCCGGCGGTCCGGAGGGTGTCCTCGCGCTTCCAGCGGAAGGTGGGCAGGACGGAGGGGGGCGCCGCCTCGGCGGGAGAGGCGGTTTCGGGCAGGGTCATCTCGGGATCACGCTCCAGCACCTCGTGGAATGACTTCGTGAGATGCCGTGGCCGGTCTCCTGGCTTACGGGGCTTCCGGACCCGCCTTCCCAGGCGCGCGAGGCGCCCAGTGGCATGTGGGTCCGGACAACTGTCCCCCGATCACAGTGGCGAGGGCCGCTCCGGACTGGGACCTGTTGAGGGTCCGTCACCGGTCTTCCCGAGCACCACGGCGGGGAACACCGTAGGGGTAGCACCACACCCCCGCAAGGCTGCGCACCTGTGCAGGTGTCCAGGATCACAGGTGGTGAGCTGCCAGAATGTCCGCATGCATCTCGTACCGGCCGACCGCGCGGGCCACCGCACCATCGACGGACACCGGGTCTGCGAGGCCATCGCCGCCATCGGGGACACCGCCCACGTCCGGTCCTGGGCCGAGCGGTTCTCCCTGCTCTCCGACCCCGGACGGCTCGCCCTGTTGCTCGCCCTCCACCGGGCCGGCCCGCTCGCCGTCAGCGACCTGGCGGTCGCCACCGGCATGCGCGACCCGGCCGTCTCCCAGGCCCTACGCCTGCTCCGCACCGCGGGCGTCGTCACCGGCGACAAGGACGGACGAGTGGTGCGCTACCGGCTCGTGGACGACGCCATGCGCCCCCTCCTCGACGAGTGCGCCGCAGCCGAGCACGACGAGCCGACCGCGGCGGCGGGCTGACGACCCGACCGACCTCCGACAAACCACGCCGAGACGCGGCCGGATGAGTACGATCACGATGTGCCGTCCCACCCCCACGTCTGGCCCGCCGACCGCTGGAACACCCGCCCGGTCAAGGCCCGCGTGCTGGCGGTCGCCCGCACCCTCACCTCCGCGACCCGGGTCCTGGACGTCCTCGCTCTGCTGAACCCGGACGGCATCGAGCGGTACTTCACCGTCAACCCCGGCTCCGCGTTCGCCGATCGCGCCCTGGACGAGTACCTCCACGGCCTGCCCGGCTACACCGTGCTCGACTGGGAGGACGCCGTCCGGCGCCGCTTCGACCTCGCCGTCGCCTGCGCCGTCCACGCCTCCATGCACCGCCTGGACGCCCGCCTGGTCGTCCTCCCGCACGGCGCCGGCTACAACCGCCTGGTCACCGAGTCCACCGGCGACACCGTCACCGCCGCCGGTCTCTCCCGCAACGAACTCACCCACCGCGGCCGGGTGTTCGTCGACGTCCTCGGCCTCTCCCACCCCGAACAGCTGGACCGGCTGCGGACCTCCTGCCCCGAGGCCCTGGACGTCGCCCGGGTCGTCGGCGACCCGTGCTTCGACCGGATCCTGCGCAGCCAACGCTCCCGCGACGGCTACCGCGCCGCGCTCGGCGCCGTCGACGGCCGTCGGCTCGTCGTCGTCAACTCCACCTGGAGCGAACACTCGTTATTTGGCCGCCACCCCGACCTCCCGCAGCGCCTGGTCCGCCGGCTGCCCGCCGACGAGTACACCGTGGCCGTCGTGCTGCACCCCAACATCTGGAGCCGGCACGACCCCGAGGCCCTGCTCGACGACGCCCGCCGGATGGGCCTGCGCCTCATCCCGCCCCACCAGGGCTGGCAGGCCGCACTCGTCGCCGCCGACTGCCTGATCGGCGACCACGGCTCGGTCTCCGTCTACGGCGCCGCCCTGGCGCGCCGCACCCTGCTCGTCGCCACCGGAGCCGCCGAACTCGACCCGCACTCCCCCAGCTACGCCTTCGGCCAGGCCGCGCCCGCACTCGACCCCGACGGCGACCTCGCCGCCCAGCTCGAACACGCCCTGAAAACCGACCCGGCCGGCCTCACCGACCTCACCGACCTCACCGACCGCTCCCTCGCCCACCGCGGCACCTCCGCCCGGATCCTGCGCCCCCTGCTCTACTCATTCCTCGACGGTCTCGACGAACCCCCCGGCGAACCGGCCCTGCCGCCCTACCCCCGGCCCGTCTCCCAGCCCGGAAGCACCGACCGGCCCACCGCGTACGACGTCGACGGCAGGAGCGAGGGGACGGAGGTCAGCCTGCGGCGTTACCCCTTCCGTCCCGACGACCACACCCCGCGCGGCTTCCACGCCCTCACCGACGACCACCCCGGCGACGCCCTGCGCTACACCGCCGAAGTCCTCGCCCGCACCGAGCCGTACGCGGAACTCCCGGCCACCCACTGGCTCGCCGACACCGCCGCCGAACTCCCCGGCCTCGCCGTCGCGGTGGCCGCCCTCGGCCCGGCCCGCCACGTCCTCCGGCTGCGCACCGGGCTGCTGCTGGAGGCCCGCGCCGAACCGGCCTTCGCGGACCCCGACCCCGTCCTCGACCCGCTGCTGCTCGGCTCCGCCGTGGCCTGCTGGCTCGCCGACGGCGGCGACCCGGGTGACCTGCCCGAGCACGGCCTCACCATCCGCACCGGCGAGCACCGCACCCGGGTGGCCTTCACCACCGGGCCCTAGGAGCCCGGGGACCGCTAGGGCCGCTAGGGCCGCCAGGGCCGCTAGGAGGCCAGTTCCCGCAGCCGCGCCCGGCTGTGCTCGGCCAGCTCCGGGTCGTCCAGCTCCTCGGCGAGCGCGACCAGCAGGACGTGGGCCTGGGCCTCCTTGGGGTACGCCTTCCGCTCCCGGGCCCGGCGCACGCAGTCGCCGGCGTGCTCGACCGCCAAAGCCAGCTGCCCCAGCGCCCGGTGGGCCCCGGCCCGGACCAGCGGCAGCTTCATCAGCATGTCGTCGTCCCCGGTGTCCACCGCCAGATCGGTGGCTCGGGCCAGCACCGCCAACGCCTCCTCCGGCCGCCCGTCGGCGATCAGCGCCTGCGCCAGGTTGTAGCTCTGCACGATCTCGCCGTGGGCGTCGCCCCGGTTCTCGGCCAAGGCCAGCGTGAACCGTTCCACCGCCTCGCCCGGACGGCCGTCGGCCAGGCACAGCAGGCCGTCGGTCTCGTGCAGCACGCCCACCACCCGGCGCTCGGCCACCAGCGGCAGCTGCTCCGCGGCGAGCGCCAACTGCTCGGCGGCCGGCCCGTACTCCCCGCGCTCGTAGTGGGCGCGGGCGAGCTGGTTGCGCATCCGGACCACCGCGTCCGGCTGGTTGTCCCACTGCGCCGATTCGACGCCCAGCCGGTGGGTGGCGATCCAGTCCTGGTAGAGCTTGCGGCCGTGGTAGAGCGGCCACAGCGACTCGCAGAGCCGCCACACCTCGCCGTGCCACCGCTGTTCGGCCGCCGCCTCCACCACCGCGCGCAGATTGGCCCGTTCGGCGTGCAGCCACTCCAGGGCCGCCGCCCCGGAGCCGAAGCCGGGCAGGCCCGCTCCGCCGGGCTCCTGCAGCCGCAGCCGCCGCCCCATCGCCCGGTCGGCCAGCGAGGAGCGGCCCCGGTAGTACGCCACCACCCGGGCCAGCAGGTCCACCCGGCCGGGGAATTCGCGCGTCCGGCCGTAGGCGTGCAGGCGCACCACGTCATGGGCGCGGAAGCGGTCCTCGGTGTCGGCGTCGAGCACCTCGTCCACCAGGTGTACGGCGCGCAGCTCGGCCAGCGCCTTCGCGGGGCTCTCCACGCCCGCCGCGCGGGCCAGTTCGGCCGAGACGAAGGGGCCGGGGTGCACCCCGATCAGCCGGTACAGCGCCCGCCCCTGCGGCGACAGCCGCTCGTACACCGCGTCGTAGGTCGGGCCGAGGCCGTTCTCCTCGTCCTCCAGCACGGCCAACCTGCCCTCCCGGTCGCGCAGTTCGGCCACCACCCGGCCGACCGCCAGGTGTTCCCGGTCCAGCAGCTGGCTCCCGACCGCGTTCAGGGTGAGCGGCAGCCCGCCGCACTCCTCGACCAGCTCCGCCAACTCCGCGTCGGTACCCCGCTCGCCCCCCAGCCACCTGCGCACCAGCTCGGCGCCGGCGGCCGCGCTCAGCGGCCCGAGCTGCCGCACGTCGGCACCGTCCGTCCGCAGCGCGGGCAGCCGGCGCCGGCTCGCGACCACCACCAGCCCGCTGGACGGGAGCAGCGCCCGGACCTCGGCGGCGTGCTCGACGTTGTCCAGGAAGAACAGGCAGCGGCGCTCGGCGGTGACGGTACGGAACTCGGTGAACCGCTCGGCCTCCGCCGCCGGCGGTTCGCTGCCGAGCGCCCGCAGGAAGCCGGCCAGCAGCTCCGGCAGGTCCACCCCGCTCTGGTGCCGGTAGGCCAGCAGGTCCGCGTAGAGGTCACCGTCCGGGAAGCGCGCCCGGTGCTCCTCGGTGAACTTGGCGATCAGCTCGGTCTTCCCGACCCCGCCGAGTCCGGTGAACACCACGATCCCGAGCCCGCCGGCCTCGACCCGGCCCAACGCCTCGACCAGCGCGGCGAGTTCCGGCTCGCGATTGACGAAGGGGCCGTGCGGCGAGCGGACCTGACGGGGCCTGGGCACCGGATCCGACTGGTGGAGGTGCAACGACCCGATGTCGCCTCCCACCTGGACCACGTGTCCGCCCACCGTGGCGCCTGACACGGTGTTCGTCACTTCGCGCCGATCCATCCGCCTGCTCCCTCCGGCCGGTCGGGCCCAGCCTACGGGCTGGGCCCCCGCCCGGCGGGCGGATCGAATGCTCAGGCCGCCTGACAGGTGGGGCACCAGAACAGGTTGCGGGCCGCGTGCTCCTCCGTCCGCACCTCCGTGCCGCAGACCAGGCAGGGCATCGCGGCGCGGCGGTAGACGTACACCTCGCCGCCGTGGTCGTCCACCCGGGGAGGGCGACCCATCGCCTCGGGGGTGTGCTCGGGGCGGACGGTGTCGATCCGGCCGGCCGCGACGCCCTCGCGCATCAGGGTGACCAGGTCGGCCCAGATCGCGTCCCACTCCCGGCGGGTGAGGTCGCGGCCGGCCCGGTGCGGGTCGATGTGGTGGCGGAACAGCACCTCGGCGCGGTACACGTTGCCGACCCCGGCCAGCACCTTCTGGTCCATCAGCAGCGCGGCGACGGTCGTGCGGCTGCCCGATATCCGGCGCCAGGCGGCCTCCGGGTCGGCGTCGGCGCGCAGCGGGTCGGGGCCGAGCCGGGCCGCGACGGCGGCCTTCTCGGCCTCGGTGATCAGCTTGCAGGTGTTGGGACCGCGCAGGTCGGCGTAGCCGTCGTCGTTGGCCAGCCGCAGCCGGACCAGGCCGACGGGCTCGGGCTCGGGACCGGTGCCGAAGGTGAAGCCGCCGTAGAGACCGAGGTGGACGTGCACCCAGGCACCCTCCTCGAAGCCGAGGAAGAGGTGCTTGCCGGTGGCCTCCGCGCCGGTGAGCAACTGCCCGTCGATCGCCTTGGCCTCGTCGGCGAAGCGGCCCTGCGGACTGGAGACCCGCACCGGGCGACCGCCGAAGGCCGTACGGTTCTGGCCGGCGAGGCGGTGGATGATGTGGCCTTCCGGCACGGGCTTCAGCTCCCCGGGTGGTTCTGGCGGGACCGCTCCATCATCGCAGCCGCCACCGACACCCCGGTTCAGCGGACCGGCATGCCCATCAGCCGGGCCAGGATGACGCGGTCCAGCTCGGCGGCCGTGCCGGCGACGTCCAGGTACGAGTTGTCGATGATCGGCAGCCCGGAGTTGTACCAGCCGGCCATCCGCCCGTGGATGCGCGCCACCTCCTCGTCGCCGAGCCGCCGGGTGCCGCCCCGGCGGGCGTTGCGGCGCAGCACCGAGTCCAGGCTGGGCAGCAGGACGACCGGGATCATGCCGGGGCCGATGTGGCGCTTCCAGCCGCCGAGGCCGATCGCCGGACGGTCCGGGAAGACGGCGTCGTCGATGATGCAGGAGATGCCGTTGGCAAGGTAGTTGCGGCAGGCGAAGCCGCAGGTGCGGCGGGCCAGCCGGTACTGGGCCTCGGAGGCGTTGTTCCAGCCGGCCTGCGGGTTGGCGAAGCCGGACTGCACCCACTCGCGGACGTCGTCCAGGCTGATGTGGGCGGTCGGGGTGGTCCGGCGCTCGGCCCAGTACCGGGCGACGGTGGTCTTGCCCGCCCCGGCCGGGCCGATCAGCAGGACGGCGATGGGACCGGCCGGCGTGTGCCGCTGCGGCGGGTGGGCGGGGAGCTGGACGGGCGTGCCGGAGGGCAGCACGAAGTGCCCGGTGCCGCCGGCCGGAACGGGCGCGCTGGGCGCGGGCGGCGGCGCCTGGACAGGAGCCGGAGCCGCAGCGGGCAAGGGGGCCGGCGCTGGACCGGGAGCCCCGGCCGGGGTCCGGGCCGCGGCGGGCGCGGGCACCGCAGCGGGCGCGGGCACCGCAGCGGGCGCGACGGGAGGCGGCGGAACCGGCGCGGCCGCGGGAACCGGCGCCCCCGGAGGAGCCGCCCCCGCCCCGCCCCCCGGTGGCACCGGCGGAGCGACGGGACGCGGCGGGACCTGCCCGCCTCCGGCGTACTGCGTCATGGCACCTCCCGACACCTCTCAGCGGGGACACTACACGGCGGCCCGGCGGCGGGCACAGTCCGCCGCCGGGCCGCTGAGCAGCCGTCAGAGCCGCTGATCGGCGATCCGAGCCGTCACCGCGAGGTGAGCTGCTCCGCCAGCGCCCGCAGCGCCAGCTCGTACGAACCGATCCCGAAGCCCGCGATGGTGCCGGAGGCCACCGCCGCGATCACCGAGGTGTGCCGGAAGGTCTCCCGCGCGTACGGGTTGGAGATGTGCACCTCGATCAGCGGCGCGGTGCGCTGCGCCGCGGCGTCCCGCATCGCGTACGAGTAGTGGGTGAACGCGCCCGGGTTGATCACCACGGGCACCTTCCCGTCGGCCGCCTCGTGCAGCCACTCCACCATCTGCTGCTCGGAGTTGGTCTCGTGGACCTCGACCTCGAAGCCGAACTCCTTCCCCAGCGCGGTGCAGCGCTCGACCAGTCCGGTGTACGAGGTGGCGCCGTAGACGTCCGGCTCGCGGCTGCCCAGTCGGCCCAGGTTTGGGCCGTTGAGCACCATCACCCGCGTCACGCCGAGACCTCCGCGTAGGCGGCGACCAGCAGGGACGGGTCGGGGCCCTCCAGCACGGAGGTCTTGCCGAGGCCGTCCAGGACGATGAAGCGGAGGAGGTCGCCGCGCGACTTCTTGTCGATCTTCATCGCGTCCAGCAGCTTGGGCCAGGCGTCCGCCCGGTAGCTCAGCGGCAGCCCGACCGAGGCCAGCACGGTGCGGTGCCGGTCGGCCGTCTCGTCGTCCAACCGCCCTGCCAGGCGGCCGAGTTCGGCGGCGAAGACCATGCCGATGGAGATCGCCGCGCCGTGCCGCCACTTGTAGCGCTCGTTGCGCTCGATGGCGTGGCCCAGGGTGTGGCCGTAGTTGAGGATCTCGCGCCGGCCGGACTCCTTGAGGTCCCCGGAGACGACGTCGGCCTTGACCTGGATGGCCCGGCGGATCAGCTCGACGGTGTGCGGGCCGGCCGGCGTCCGGGCGCCCTCGGGGTCGGCCTCGATCAGGTCGAGGATGGCCGGGTCGGCGATGAAGCCGCACTTGACGACCTCGGCGAGGCCGGAGACGTAGTCGTGCCTGGGCACGGTCTCCAGGGTGCCGAGGTCGGCCAGCACGCCCACCGGCGGGTGGAAGGCGCCGACCATGTTCTTGCCCTCGGCGATGTTGATGCCGGTCTTGCCGCCGACGGCCGCGTCGACCATGCCGAGCAGCGTGGTGGGCATGGAGATCCAGCGCACCCCGCGCAGCCAGGTGGCCGCGACGAAACCGGCCAGGTCGGTGGTGGCACCACCGCCGAGGCCGACGACGACGTCGCTGCGGGTGAAGCCGGTCTGCCCGAGCACCGACCAGCAGTAGGCGGCGACCTCGGCGCTCTTGGCCTCCTCGGCGTTCGGCACCTGGAGCCCGATCGCCTCGTACCCCTCGCCGGCCAGGTCCTCGCGGATGGCGTCGGCGGTGGCGGCCAGCGCCTCCGGGTGGATGATCGCGACCCGCCTGGCCCGCGTCCCGATCAGCGGCGCCAGTTCACCGAGCAGCTGGTGCCCGATCAGCACGTCGTACGGGTCGTGGCCGGCGCTGCCGCCGACGTGAATCCTGACGGTGGTGTCAGTCATGGGGGGTCTTCAGCTCCAGTGCTTCCAGTACGGCGTCCGCGACCTGCTCGGGGGTGCGGTCGGCGGTGTCGACGACGGCGGTGGCCACCTCCAGGTAGAGGGGGCGGCGGGCCTCCATCAGCTCGCGCCAGCGGGCCCGCGGATTGACGGCCAGCAGCGGCCGCGGGGCGTCCAGGCCGACCCGCTTGACGGCGTCGCCCAGCGGGACCTCCAGGAAGACCACCGGCAGCTCGCGCAGGAGCTCGCGGGTGGCCTCGGCCATCACCGCGCCGCCGCCGAGCGCCAGCACTCCGCGGTGGCCCTCGGCGGCCGCGCGCACGGCGCGGACCTCCAGCTCGCGGAAGTGCGACTCACCCTCGTCGATGAAGATCTCCGGGATGGGCTTGCCGGCCAGCGTCTCGATGTCGGCGTCGGTGTCCCGGAAGCCGACGCCCAGGCGCTCGGCCAGGGCCCGCCCGACGGTGGACTTGCCGCTGCCGGGCGGGCCGACCAGCACGACGACGGGAGAGGTCATCGGATGATCAGGTTGTCGAGGTAGCTCTGCACATTGCGACGGGTCTCCGACACGTTGTCGCCACCGAACTTCTCGTTCACCGCGTCGGCCAGCACCAGCGCGACCATCGCCTCGGCGACGATGCCGGCGGCCGGCACCGCGCAGACGTCCGAACGCTGGTGGTGCGCCTTGGCCGGCTCGCCGGTGCGCACGTCCAGGGTCTGCAGCGCCCGCGGCACGGTGGCGATCGGCTTCATCGCGGCGCGCACCCGCAGCACCTCGCCGGTGGAGAGCCCGCCCTCGGTGCCGCCGGAGCGGCCGGAGGTGCGCTTGACGCCCTCGGCGGTCGGGACGATCTCGTCGTGCGCCTTCGAGCCGGGCACCCGGGCCAGCTCGAAGCCGTCGCCGACCTCGACGCCCTTGATCGCCTGGATGCCCATCAGCGCGGCGGCCAGCCGGGCGTCGAGGCGGCGGTCCCAGTGCACGTGCGAACCGAGGCCCACCGGCACGCCGTACGCGAGCACCTCGACCACGCCGCCGAGGGTGTCGCCGTCCTTGTGGGCCTGGTCGATCTCGGCGACCATCGCCTTCGAGGCGTCCGCGTCCAGGCAGCGCACCGGGTCGGCGTCCAGCCGGGCCTCGTCCGAGGGCAGCGGCACCACGCCGGCCGGCGCCTTGGCGGCGGCCAGCTCGACCACGTGGCTGACGATCTCGATCCCGGCCACCTCGCGCAGGTACGCCCGGGCGACCGCGCCCAGCGCGACCCGGGCGGCCGTCTCCCGGGCGCTGGCGCGCTCCAGGATCGGCCGGGCCTCGTCGATCGAGTACTTCTGCATGCCGGCCAGGTCGGCGTGGCCCGGGCGCGGGCGGGTCAGCGCCTCGTTGCGGGCGAGGCCCGCCAGCACCTCGGGGTCGACCGGGTCGGCCGACATGACCTGCTCCCACTTCGGCCACTCGGTGTTGCCGACCATGATCGCGACCGGGCTGCCCATGGTCAGGCCGTGCCGGACGCCGCCGAGGAAGGTCACCTGGTCCTGTTCGAACTTCATCCGCGCCCCGCGGCCGTAACCGAGCCGGCGGCGCGCCAGCGCGTCGGCCACCACGTCGGTGGTGACCGGTACACCGGCGGGCAGGCCTTCCAGCGTCGCGACGAGTGCGGGGCCGTGCGACTCCCCCGCCGTCAGCCAGCGCAACGTACCCAACGGAGCTCCTTCATCAGCGGGCCGGCCCACGGCACCGCCGCGGCCCGCCCGAGCGTGCCTTCCGTCCGAATCCTTTCATGACCCGGCGGCACCCGGCGGCACAGTCCGGGTGCCGGACGGCAACCGGTCACACGGCGAAACGACCGGACCGGAACCGACGGGCTCAACGCCCGGCCAGCGCCCGCTCCCCGGCCGCGCGCATCGCCGCGAGCGGCCCGGGGGCGCGCCCGGTGAAGGCCTCGCTCTGCAGCACCGCCTGGTGGACCAGCAGGTCCAGACCACCGAGGACGGTCGCCCCGCGCTCGGCGCAGGCGGCCGCCAGCGCCGTCGGCCACGGGTGGTACAGCACGTCGAACAGCGCGCCCGGGGCCCCGGGCAGTGCGCCGGCGAAGGCGTCGGTCGCCCCGACCGGCGTGGTGGAGACGGTCAGCGGCCGCTCCAGCGCCTCGGCGCCGCGCTCCCAGTCGGCGGTGCGCACGGGCACACCGAGCCGCTCGCCCAACTCGGCCATCTCCCGGGCCCGCTCGGCGCTGCGCACGTAGACCGTCACCTCACCGGCGCAGACCTGGGCGAGCGCCGCCAGTGCCGAGGAGGCGGTGGCCCCGGCGCCCAGCACGGCGGCGGCCGACACCTCGGTGATGCCGCGCTCGCGCAGGGCGTTGACCAGCCCGGGGACGTCGGTGTTGTCGCCGGTGCGCCGCCCGTCTGCGGTGAACACCACGGTGTTCACCGCGTCCACCGCGCGGGCCGTCGCGCTGACCTCGTCCAGCAGCGGGATGACCGCCCGCTTCAGCGGCATGGTCAGCGACAGCCCGGCCCACTCGGCCTCGTCCAGTCCGGCCAGGAAGCCGGGCAGGCCGGCCTCGTCGACCTCGAAGCGGTCGTAGCGCCAGCCGTCCAGCCCGAGCGCCGCGAAGGCGGCCCGGTGCAGGTCCGGCGAGAGCGAGTGGGCGATCGGCGAGCCGAGGACGGCCGCCCGGTGCTTGCTGGTCAACGCTGGCTCTCCGTGAACGACGGTGCGGTGGCGGCTACTTGGTGGTGCAGTGCAGGCCGACCTTGTCGAAGCCCTGGCCCGCGGCCTTGCAGTACGCCTCGACGTTGGCCGCGTGCTCCTTGTCCGTCTCGGCGAACAGGGTTTGGGTCGGGGACATCGCGATGAAGTACAGCCACTTGCCGTCCGCGGGGTTGAGCGTCGCGTTGAGCGCCTCGTCGCCGGGGTTGGAGATCGGCGTCGGCGGCAGGCCCGGGTTGATGTACGTGTTGAACTTGTTGGACCCGTCGTTGATGTCCTTCGACGTGAGTTCCTTGCGGCCCAGCGAGTACTGCAGCGTGGTGTCCATGCCGAGCGTGTGGCGCACGGTGTCGCTCGCCAGACGGTTCTGGATGGTCCTGGCCATCTTGGCGAAGTCGCCCGGGTTGTTACCCTCGCGCTGCAGGATGCTCGCCTCGATGACGACCTCGTAGCCGTTCTTGAGGCCCGCCTTGGAGGCCTGGCCGTCCAGGTTGGCGTACTTGTCGGTGGCGGTCTTCACCATCTGCTTGAGCAGGTCCTCGGGCTTCATGCCGTCGGCGATGTTGTAGCGGGTCGGCCAGAGGAAGCCCTCGATGTTGCCGTTCGCGTAGCCCGGCAGACCGAGGTCGTTGACCTGGGCCTTGGCGACACCCGCCGTGGTGCCCTTCTGCAGCTTCAACTTGGTGTCGATGATGGCGTAGATCTCGGAGGAGTTCTTGCCCTCGGGGAACACGATCGCCGCGCCGCCCGCCTGGTCGAGCAGTTCCTTGAGCGCGGCCGCGGCCGGCATCTCCCGCTTCAAGGTGTAGAAGCCGTACTGGATCGTGCTGCACTTGGGTTCGGCGTCACAGGCCTTGGTGAAGGCGTCGACGCTCTTGACCACACCGGCGGCCTTCAGCGTGACGCCGATCTGCCCGCCGACCGCGCCCTGCTTGACCTCGACCTGGACGGAGCCGTTGCCCTCACCGGTGAAGTCCGGCGGCGGACCGAAGTGGTCCTTGTAGAAGCCGTAGCCCCACCAGCCCGCGCCGCCGAGCAGGCCCAGCAGCACCAGCGCGACGACCAGGCAGGCGCCGCCGTTGCGACGGCCCGCCTTCTTGCCGCTCTCCTTGCGCTTCTTCTTCGCCTCGCGGGAGTCGTCCTGCTCCCCTAGGAAGCCGTTCTGCTCCTCCTCGGCGTGCTCGTCGAGGTAGACGTCGCCGTGCTGCTCGTCCTCGCGCGGGCCGTCCCACTCCTCGGCCTCGGGCTCGTGCGCGCCGCCGACCGGATCGGCGCCGGCCTCCAGCGCGGCGGCCTCGGCCTCCCAGTCGATCCCGTCCGGGCCGGGCCCGGTGGCGGGCGCGGGTGCCGGGGCCTGCGGCGCCGCCTGCTGCCGGACGGGCTGCTGCTGGACCTGCTGGGGAGCGGCCTGCTGCTGGGGCATGCCCTGCTGCGGCATCGGCATCTGCTGCGGATAGCCCTGCTGGGCCATGCCCTGCTGCATCGGCATCTGCTGCAGGTGGGCCTGCTGGGCCATGCCCTGCTGCTGGTACCCCTGGTCGAAGCCGTGGTCGAAGCCCTGCTGCGGCACCTGCTGCTGCAGGCCCCCCATCTGCTGCGGATAGCCCTGCTGCTGGTACCCCTCCGGGTATTGCTGCTGCATGCCCGGCTGCATCTGCATCTGCTGCTGCGCGTACCCCTGCTGTACGTCCCCGTACGGCTGCTGACCCTGCTGGGCCTGCTGCGGGTACTGCTGCTGCCACTGGCCGTCCTGCTGGCCGGGGACCGGCTGCTGGCCGCCGTACCCGGGATCACCGGGGTGCCACGGCTCGCCCTGGGGGCCGTAGCCCCGACCCAGATCGGTCATTGATCCCCTTAACCGACGGTGACGACCGGAGGATCGGACCGGCCGTCCGGGACGACCGCCGTCCCGGCTGATTCTCGAACCGGCGTGCTAGCGCAGCGCCTGGGAGGAGACGTTACCGTACCGCAGCCGTACCCCCGCCCGGGCGAACGCACTGTCAGTGAGCGACCTCACGCTCGGCACACGGGCCCGTCACGGGGTGGCCGCCCCCGGTGCGGGAGGCGTGGCGGTGGCCGTATCGGAGGCCGGAGCGCTCGGTTTGGCGGCCCGGGCGGCGTTGAACTCCGCGACGTTCTTCTGCTGCACGTCGAAGCTGTCGGTGAAGCGGGTGTCGCCCGGCTTCACGGTCACGAAGTACAGCCAGTCCCCGGGCGTCGGGTCCAGGGCCGCCATGATCGCCTGCCGTCCGGGATTGGAGATCGGGGACGGCGGGAGCCCCGCGTGCATGTAGGTGTTGTACGGGGAGTCCAGCTTGGTGTCGGTGACGGTGGTGTTCAGGGTCGAGCGGCCGAGCGCGTAGTTGATGGTGGAGTCGAGCTGCAGCGGCATGCCCTTGGCCAGCCGGTTGTAGATGACCCGGGCCACCTTGCCCATGTCCTCGGTGTTGTCGGCCTCGCCCTGGACCATGCTGGCGACGGTGACCAGGCCGTACAGGCTCTGCCCGAGGTTCTGCGCGACGACGTTGGCGTCGTCCCGGCTGAACTCCTTGCCCGCCCGCTCGACCATCTGCTTCAGCAGGTCCAGCGCGGTGGTCCCGTCGGTGACGGCATAGGTCGCGGGGAACAGGTAGCCCTCCGGGCTGCCCTTGGCGAAGTCCGGCAGGCCGAGTTCGGCTCCCTGGTCCTGGGCGGCCTTCTGGGTGGTGCCGGCCGGCAGGTTCAGCTTCTTGTCGATCGCCGCGTAGATCTGGTAGCCGCGCCAACCCTCGGGAATGGTCAGGCCGTTGGCGTTGGCCGGGTCGATCAGGACGGCCAGCGCGGCGGCCGCCGACATCCGCTGCTTCAGGGTGTACGTCCCGGGCTGGATCCGCCCGGCGGCGGCCGCGCTGCCCTTCGCCGCCCGGGTGAAGGCGAGCGAGCTGGCCACCACCCCGTTGCGGACCAGGGCGGAGGCGATCTGGGACAGGCCGGCGCCCTCCGGCACCGAGACCTGGACGCTGCCGTTGCCCTGCCCCGCGTAGTCGGCGGCGGCCGGGGGTTTGCGCTGCTGCTGGAACCAGGTGTAGCCGGTGAGCCCGATCCCGCCGAACACCGCGATCAGGGCGAGGGCGGTGAGCGCGCAGGCCAGTCCGTTACGCCGTCGGTGCGGATCCGGCGCATCGTAGCGCGGCCGGGGCGCACCCGGAGGACGGCCCTCCGGCTCCAGCACCGGCGCACCCAGGTGTCCCGGGGTGAGGCCCGGGTGGAAGTCCTGGTCGGTCATGGCTCGCAGCCCCCTCGGCGGTCCCGAATCGCTGAGAATCGTCCCGAGGCGACTCGGATCGGTCCGAGGCAACCCGGAACGGTCCGAAACGGACACGGGAACGAACGAAAGAGGGGTCCGTGCGGACGCGTCCGCACGGACCCCTCTTCGGGACGTTAGATCAGACCGGTCAGCCGGCCGCCTCGACGCTCTCACCGGGCGGGCGTCCGCTCACCCGTTCGGACTCAAGGGCGGTCTGGAGGATCACCACCGCGGCGGCCTGGTCGACCACCGAGCGGCCCTTCTTCGCCTTGACCCCCGAGGCGCGCAGCCCGTGGGTCGCGGTGACGGTCGACATCCGCTCGTCCACCAGCCGCACCGGCACCGGGTATAGCCGGTTGGCCAGCCGGGAGGCGTACGCCCGGACCTTCTCCGCCGCCGGGCCCTCCTTGCCGCTGAGCGAGCGCGGCAGCCCGACGATCACCTCGACCGCGTCGTACTCCTCGACGATCGCGGCGATCCTGGCCTGCGACTTCACCCCGGCCGGAACGGTCTCCACCGGCGTGGCGAGCACCCCGTCGGGGTCGCAGGACGCGACCCCGATCCGGGCGTCGCCGACGTCGACGGCGATCCGCCGCCCACGCCGGAAGGGCCTCTCCTCGAACTCCATCAGCTGGCGCGCTCCGCGACCAGGCCGCGCACCGCGGCGATGGCCTCGCCGACCGCGGCCGGGTTGGAGCCGCCGCCCTGGGCGACGTCGTCCTTGCCGCCACCGCCGCCGCCGAGGGTCTTGGCCGCGGTGCGGACCAGCTCGCCGGCCTTGATGCCGCGGCCGCGGGCGTCCTCGTTGGTGGCGATCACGGTCAGCGGGCGGTCGTTGGCCACGGTGAACGCGGCGACCACGGCCGGGCGGGCGCCCAGTCGGCCGCGCACGTCCAGGACCAGCTTGCGCAGCTCGTCCGCGCCCACGCCGTCGGCGACCTGAGCGGCGACCACGGCGATGCCGTGCACGTCCTCGGCCGAGTCGGCCAGGCCGGCCGCGGCGGCCAGCACCTTCTCGGCGCGGAAGCGCTCGATCTCCTTCTCGGCGTCCTTGAGCTTGCCGAGCATGCCCGAGATCTTCTCCGGCAGCTCCTCCGGGCGGCCCTTGACCAGCTCGGTGAGCTGGGCCACCACGGTGTGCTCGCGGGCCAGGAACTTGTACGCGTCGACGCCGACCAGCGCCTCCACGCGACGCACGCCGGAGCCGATCGAGGACTCGCCGAGCAGCTTCACCAGGCCCAGCTGCGCGGTGTTGCCGACGTGGGTGCCGCCGCACAGCTCCTTGGAGAAGTCGCCGATGGAGACGACCCGCACCTCGTCGCCGTACTTCTCGCCGAACATCGCGATGGCGCCGGCCTTGCGGGCCTGGTCCATCGTCATGACCTCGGCGGTGACCTCCAGCTCGCGGCCCAGCACGTCGTTGATCTTCTGCTCGACGTCCACCAGCACGCTGCCCGGAACGGCGGCGGGCGAGCCGAAGTCGAAGCGGAAGCGGCCGGGGGCGTTCTCCGAGCCGGCCTGGGCGGCCGTCGGGCCGAGCGCGTCGCGCAGCGCCTGGTGGGTCAGGTGGGTGGCCGAGTGGGCGCGGGCGATCGCCCGGCGGCGGTCGGTGTCGATCGTGGCGTACGCCGAGGCGCCGAGCACGACCTCGCCGAACAGCACGCCACCGGAGTGCACGATGACGCCGGGGACGGGCTGCTGCACGTCGCGGATCTCGACGACCGCGCCGGAATCCAGCCGGATCCGGCCGTGGTCGGCGAGCTGACCGCCGCCCTCGGCGTAGAACGGGGTGCGGTCGAGGATCAGCTCGACCTCGTCGCCCTCCGAGGCGGCCGGCGAGGGAACGCCGTCCACCAGCAGGCCGACCACGGTGGCCTCGCCCTCGATCAGGGTGTAGCCGGTGAAGACGCTCGCGCCGGACCTGTCGGCGACCTCGCGGTACGCGGCGACGTCGGCGTGGCCCATCTTCTTGGCCTTGGCGTCGGCCTTGGCGCGGTCCCGCTGCTCCTGCATCAGGCGGCGGAAGCCGGCCTCGTCCACCTGGAGGCCCTGCTCCTCGGCCATCTCCAGGGTGAGGTCGATCGGGAAGCCGTAGGTGTCGTGCAGCTTGAAGGCCTGGTCGCCGGAGAGCACCGCGCCGCCGGCCTGCTTGGTCTCGGTGACCGCGGTGTCCAGCAGGCTGGTGCCGGCCTTCAGGGTCTGCAGGAAGGCCGCCTCCTCGCCGACGACGACCGTCTCGATGCGCTTGCGGTCGCTCTCCAGCTCCGGGTACTGCGGGGCCATCGCCTTGATCGCGATGTCGGTCAGGTCCTTGGCGACCACACCGGTGGCGCCCAGCAGGCGCATGTTGCGGATGGCGCGGCGCAGGATGCGGCGCAGCACGTAGCCGCGGCCCTCGTTGCCGGGGGTGACACCGTCGCCGATCAGCATCAGCGCGGTGCGGATGTGGTCGGTGACCACGCGCAGCGAGACGTCCGACTTGTGGTCGGCGCCGTAGGTGTGGCCGGTGAGCTCGGCGGCGCGGTCGAGGATCATCCGGCTGGTGTCGATCTCGAAGAGGTTGTCGACGCCCTGCAGGATGGCGGCGAGGCGCTCCAGGCCGAGACCGGTGTCGATGTTCTTGCTCGGCAGGTCGCCGAGGATCTCGAAGCCGTCCTTGCCGTCGCCGTGGCCGCGCTCGTACTGCATGAAGACCAGGTTCCAGATCTCCAGGTAGCGCTCGCCGTTGACCGCCGGGCCGCCCTCCTCGCCGTACGCGGGGCCGCGGTCGTAGTTGATCTCCGAGCACGGGCCGCACGGGCCGGGCACGCCCATCGACCAGAAGTTGTCCTTCATGCCCAGGCGCTGGATGCGCTCGGAGGGCACGCCGATGACGTCACGCCAGATCTGCTCGGCCTCGTCGTCGTCCTTGTAGACGGTGATCCAGAGCTTCTCCTTCTCCAGGCCGTAGCCGCCGTCCGCGACGGGAGTGGTGAGCAGCTCCCAGGCGAACTTGATGGCTCCTTCCTTGAAGTAGTCACCGAAGGAGAAGTTGCCGCACATCTGGAAGAAGGAGCCGTGCCGGGTGGTCTTCCCGACCTCCTCGATGTCCAGGGTGCGCACGCACTTCTGCACGCTGGTGGCGCGCGAGAACTGCGGCTTGACCTCGCCCAGGAAGTAGGGCTTGAACGGCACCATGCCGGCGTTGACGAGCAGCAGGGTGGGGTCGTCGGCGACCAGGGACGCCGACGGAACGACGGTGTGGCCGCGCTCCTCGAAGAAGCGCAGCCAGCGGCGGCGGATCTCAGCCGACTCCATTAGTGGTCCTTCCGGTTCGTTCCGCCCCGCGGCAGGGCTCGGCGGGGCGTTTCTTCAATGGCAATGGTCTGTGGGGTGGTGCGGGCGGGAGCCAGGGCGGCGGCCGGGCGACCGGGCGCCGCCGAGATAGCTCGGTACTGCGGCTCGCCGCGCAGGACCCGGCGGGTACTCCGGGGCTCCGCCACGGCGGTGCCGTGCAGGCCGAGGTCGTCCTTCAGCTGCTCCTCGCGCTCGGCCATGCCGGACCGCACGTCCTGGGCGAACTGCTTCGCGAGGTCGCCCAGGTGCAGTGCGCCGCGCGCGGCGGTGCCGGAGAGACTGTCCGGGGTGAGCCGCTGCACGGCGACGTTGGCCTTGTTCATGGCCCACACCGCGGCGCCGGCGCCGACGGCCATCCAGAAGATCCGTGCCATGCCGTCAGCCCCTCACCGCTCGCCGGACCCTGGAGAGCAGACCGCCCCTGGGCGCGGTCGCGGCGCGCACCTCGGCCCGGATCAGCCGCGCCAGCTCGTCGCGCTCGGAGGGCTGCACCGGCACGTTCGGCAGGGTGCCCTGCTGCTTGGCGACGGCCTTGCGGACTCCGTAGCTGAAGGCGGCGACCTTCATCAGCGGTCCGCCCAGGGTGGCGGCCGCGGTGGAGGAGAGCGCCTTGGCGTTGGCGGCGGCGTCCTGGACGTTGGCGGTGATCTCGTCCACCCGGTCCAGCTGCTCGTTGGCGCTGCGCACCGCGGCACCCGCGTCGGCCAGCAGCGGCACGGCCTGCTCGGTGACGGCGGAGACCAGGACGGTGGCCTCCTTCAGCACCCGGGAGAGGCGGACCAGCACGACCGCGAGCAGGGTGACCAGGACCGCCCAGAACACGGCGACGAGCAACCCGGCCAGCTCTCCCACGGACACCTTTGCGCGCTCCCTCGCCTTGTTGCTCTTCAGGGGGAACCCTATCGCGCCGACGCCCGCTTTCCGGACCGGGTCACGGCCGTGGCCTCGCCCGGGTGTGCGAACCGCGCGCGTAACCTACCGGCCGGTCACCTCGTTCTGCCAGGCGGGCCGTCGCCCGTACGGCCCGACGCACGTCCGGACCGCCGCGGTCCGGGCCGGAACCACGGGAGCAGCGCTTGGCCGGCGACTGGACAGCACAGCCCGCGGCGTGGCCGCGCGAGCCGGAGCCGGGCCGGCTGCCGGCCGAGGTGACGGGCTTCGTCGGGCGGCAGCGGGAACTGGCCGAACTGGCCGGTCTGCTCGCCGGCGCCCGGCTGGTGACGGTGACCGGGCCCGGCGGGGTGGGCAAGAGCCGGCTCGCACTGCGGGCCGCGGCCCGGGCCGCCGGGGCGTTCCCGGACGGCACCTGGCTGGTGGACGTGGCCCCGGTGCAGGATCCGCTGCTGCTCGGCCACGCCGTACTGGAGGCGCTGCGGCTGACCGACGGCACCGCCCGGCCGCCGCTGGACGTCCTGGGCGAGCACCTGGCCGGGC
Organism: Kitasatospora sp. NPDC036934; assembly: GCF_055608425.1. Taxonomy (NCBI): domain Bacteria; kingdom Bacillati; phylum Actinomycetota; class Actinomycetes; order Kitasatosporales; family Streptomycetaceae; genus Kitasatospora; species Kitasatospora sp. NPDC036934. The sequence goes on from NZ_JBVJQR010000011.1 coordinate 108,440, forward strand.
GCCGCCTGCTGCTGGTGCTGGACGGCTGCGAGCACCTGGTGGAGGCCTGCGCCGAGCTGGCCGACGCGCTGCTGCGCGCGCTGCCCGGCCTGCGGCTGCTGACCACCAGCCGGGCCGCGTTGCGGGCCGCGGGCGAGCACCTGCTGACCCTGGCCCCGCTGCCGGTCGACCCGCTGCCGGACGGCCGGGCGGGCCCGGGCGTGCTGCCGGACGCGGTGCGGCTGTTCGCCGACCGGGCCCGGGCGGTGCTGCCGTCCTTCGAGGTGACCGGGGTGAACGCGGAGGCGGTCGGCCTGCTCTGCCGCCGGCTGGACGGCATCCCGCTGGCGGTGGAGCTGGCTGCCGGGCGGCTTCGGGCGCTGTCGGTGGAGCAGATCACCGCCCGGCTGGACGACCGCTTCCGGCTGCTCACCGGCGGCTCCCGGACGGCCCTGCCGAGACACCAGACACTGCGCACCACGATCGGCTGGAGCCATGAGCTCTGCACAGTGCAGGAACGTTTACTCTGGGCCCGCCTGTCGGTCTTCGCCGGCGGTTTCGACCTGGAGGCCGCCGAGTACGTCTGCGCCGGCGGGGGCATCGAGCCCGAGGACGTGCTCGACCTGCTGGACGAACTCGTCGCCAAGTCCGTGGTGCTGCGCGAGGACAGCGCCTTCGGCGTCCGCTTCCGCCTGCTGGACACCCTGCGCGAGTACGGCGGCCACTGGCTGCGCGCCGCCGGCGAGGAGCAGCGGCTGCTGCGCCGCCACCGGGACTGGTACCTGGGCGTCGCCACCTGGGGCGAGGTGGAGTGGTTCGGCCCCCGGCAGGCCGAGACCGCCGAGCGCACCCGGCTCGCCCACACCAACCTGCGCGCCGCGCTGGAGTTCTGCCTCGCCGAGCCCGGCGAGGAGCAGATCGCCCTGCTGCTGGCCGGCACCCTCTGGTTCTACTGGGTCGGCTGCGGCCACCTCGGCGAGGGCCGGCACTGGCTGGACCGCGCGCTCGCCCTGGACCGTGAACCCACCGAGGCCCGGGCCAAGGCCCTCTGGGTGACCGGCTACATGGCCACGCTGCAGGGCGACCTCGGCGCCGCCCGGCCCGCGCTGGAGGAGTGCCGCCGCCAGGCCCTGGACACCGGCGACGACCGGGCCCTCGCCTACGCCGTCCACCGCCAGGGCTGCGCCGCCCTGATCGGCGACGACCCGGAGCGGGCCGCCGAGCTGTTCGAGGAGGCGCTCTGGCACTACCGGACCATCGGCGAGCTCAACAGCAACGTGGTGATGGCCATGGTCGAGCTGGGCCTCGCCTACCTGTTCCAGGGCGACCTGGACAGCGGCGAGCTGTGGTTCGGCCAGGCCCGCGAGGTCTGCGAGGAGCACGGCGAGCAGTGGGCGTACGCCTACGTGCTGTACGCGACGGCGTACTCGCACTACCTGGACGGCGCCGTCCAGCCGGCCCGCACCCTGGCCCGCGAGTGCGTCCGGCTGAACCACCACTTCCATGACCTGCTCGGCATCGTGCTGGGGATCGACCTGCTCGCACTACTGGAGACCGAGCCCGCCGGGCCGGGCGAGCCGACCGACCTGTGCGAGGCCCGGGTGCTGCAGGGCGCCGCACACCGGATCTGGCGCGCGGTCGGCAACCCGTTCCTCGGCTCGCGCTCCTTCTTCGGCACCCACCAGCAGTGCGCCGAGCGGGCCCGCGCCGGGCTGACCGAGCAGGAGTACGAGGACTGCTACCGGGCGGGCGGCCGGCTGGACCTGGACGCCGCCGTCTGCCGGGCGCTCGGCGGCGGCGGCTCGGCGGACGGCCCGGAACCCGGCCCGGGCCCCTGCTCGGTGCCGCCCGCGCCGGCCCCGGCACCGGCGCGGAATAGGTGAAGCTTGCCGATTGCTTGAGCAGGCAAGGATCCACCCGGAAGGAGCACCATGGCCATCCACGACGAGTACCGCCTCGCGAACTTCTACTTCGAGTCCAAGGCGTACACCGATGCCGCCCGCATGCTGGAGGGCGTGCTGGCCGAGGAGCCGGCCAACCTCTCCGTCCGACTGCTGCTCGCCCGCAGCTACTTCCACTCCGCCCAGCTCGGCCGCGCCGAGGCCGAGCTGCGCCGCGTCCTCGACCTCGACCCGGCCGAGGACTACGCCAGGCTGATGCTCGGCCGCACCCTGGAGCGCCAGGGCCGCGCCGAGGAGGCCCGCCCGCATCTGCGGCTGGCCGCCGCGATGACCGGCGAGGAGCTGTAGACCGAACACCGGAAAAGGGGCGAGCCCCCGCCGCCTCGAAAGGCGACGGGGGCTCGCTGCCGGTTCCGCGAAGTGCGAACCGAGCGCGGGTCAGCGCGAGTAGTACTCGACGACCAGCTGCTCGTCACAGATCACCGGAACCTCCTTGCGCTGCGGCGCACGATCCAGGCGGAAGGCCAGGGCCTTCAGGTTGACCTCGAGGTACTTCGGGGTCTGGCCCTCACCCGCGTAGCCACCCTCACGGGCGACCTGGAAGGGGACCTTCTCCTTGGAGCGCTCGCGGACGGTGACCACGAAGCCCGGCTTCATCTGGAACGACGGCTTGTTGACCTTGCCGCCGTTGACCTCGATGTGGCCGTGGACGACCATCTGGCGGGCCTGGTAGATGGTGCGGGCGATGCCCGAACGCAGGACCAGGGAGTCCAGACGGGTCTCCAGGTCGGCGACGAGCGCCTCACCGGTCTTGCCCTCGGCCTTCTTCGCGCGGTCGAACGCGCGCGCCATCTGCTTCTCGCTCAGGTCGTACTGGGCGCGCAGACGCTGCTTCTCGAGCAGACGGACCTTGTAGTCCGAGTTCTGCTTGCGACCACGGCCGTGCTGGCCGGGCGGGTACGGGCGGGCCTCGAAGTACTTGACGGACTTCGGGGTCAGCGGCACGCCGAGCGCACGCGCGATCTTGACCTTGGGACGCTTCTGGTTCGCCATGAACCAAACCTTCCTTGCTTACGAATACGGCTTCCACCAGGTGTTGACGGAGGTCGCATGTCGCGACCCGGAGAAAACCCCGACGCCTGCGCGAAGGGATCAGCCGCTCTCCGGAGCCGGGCACATGAAGTGCTGGTCACACGAAGGGCCCGGATGTCCGGGCCGTCCGCGACACCGAAACGGTGCGCGACGCTCCTGTTGCGGACCTCCCGGAGGAGGCCTACCGCCATCGCCCCGCTGGTGCGGCCGGTCGGTGGGGTCTCCCCCGCCGCCGTCCCGGGACATGGCACTCCGACGAAGTATACCCGTCGATCACTCCTTCTCTTCCCCGGGCTTCTCCTCGGCCTTCTGCTCCACCGGCTCGGCCTTCCTCTCCACCCGGCGCTCCCCGCGCAGCCGCCCGCGGGTCCACTCCACGGTGTCCGCGTACCGCACCTCGCCGCCGCGCCGGTTCGGCCGGTAGTACTCACGGCCGTGCACCGAGTCCGGCGCGTACTGCTGGGCGGCGATGCCCTCCGGCAGGTCGTGCGGGTACTGGTAGCCCTTGCCGTGGCCGAGCTTGCCCGCGCCGCCGTAGTGGGCGTCCCGCAGGTGCGGCGGGACGGCCCCGGCCAGTCCCTGCCGGACGTCGGCCAGCGCCGCGTCGATCGCCAGGTAGGCCGAGTTGGACTTCGGCGCCAGGGCCAGCGCGATCGCCGCCTGGGAGAGGATGATCCGGGCCTCCGGGAAGCCGATCAGCGCCACCGCCTGGGCCGCCGCCACCGCCGTCTGCAGGGCCGTCGGATCGGCCAGGCCGACGTCCTCACTGGCCGAGATCATCAGCCGGCGGGCGATGAACCGCGGGTCCTCCCCCGCCTCGATCATCCGGGCCAGGTAGTGCAGGGTGGCGTCCACGTCGCTGCCGCGGATCGACTTGATCAGCGCGCTGGCCACGTCGTAGTGCTGGTCGCCGTCCTTGTCGTAGCGCACCGCCGCCTGGTTGACGGCGGTCTCGGTGGTGGCCAGCGAGATGCTCGCCTCGCCCTTCTCCAGCGCCGCCCCGGCCGCCGCCTCCAGCGTGGTCAGCGCCCGCCGGGCGTCCCCGCCGGCCAGCCGCACCAGGTGGTCCTCGGCCTCCGCGGTCAGCTCCAGCGCGCCCTCCAGGCCGCGCTCGTCGGCCACCGCGCGGCGCAGCAGCGCCCGGATGTCCTCGTCGGTCAGCGACTCCAGGGTGAGCAGCAGCGAGCGGGACAGCAGCGGGGAGATCACCGAGAAGTACGGGTTCTCGGTGGTCGCCGCGATCAGGGTGACCCAGCGGTTCTCCACCGCGGGGAGCAGCGAGTCCTGCTGGGCCTTGGAGAAGCGGTGGATCTCGTCCAGGAACAGCACGGTCTCCCGGCCGGACATCCCGACCGCCCGCCGGGCCCCGTCGATCACCGCCCGGACCTCCTTGACCCCGGCGGTGATCGCGGACAGCTCGACGAACCGGCCCTCCACGGCCTGGCTGATCACGTGCGCGAGGGTGGTCTTGCCGGTACCGGGCGGCCCCCAGAGGATCACCGAACTGGTGGCCGCCGGCCCGCGCGAGTTGGCGACCAGCCGCCGCAGCGGCGAGCCCGGCTTCAGCAGCTGCCGCTGCCCGGCCACCTCGTCCAAGGTGCTCGGGCGCATCCGTACCGCCAGCGGGGCCCGCCCGGGCTCCCTGGCCTGGCGTTCCTCGGCGGCGGCGGTGAAGAGGTCCGGTTCGTCCACACCGGAAGCCTAGTTCAGCCGACCGACGGCCCCGCCGTCGCGGCGTCCCCGCTACGCCAGTCCGGCGGCGTGGTCCGGAACGTACTTCTGCAGGTCGCGCGGGGGCCGCTGGTAGCCGCGGGGGGCCGGGCGGGGCGGCAGCTCGATGCTGGGCGGGGTGACCTCGTGGTACGGCACCGAGGAGACCAGGTGGGCGATCATGTTGATCCGGGCCCGGCGCTTGTCGTCGCTCTCCACCACGTGCCAGGGCGACTCCGGGATGTCGGTGTAGACGAACATCTCGTCCTTGGCCCGCGAGTAGTCCTCCCAGTGGGTGATCGACTCCACGTCCATCGGGGAGAGCTTCCAGCGCTTCATCGGGTCCTGCAACCGGTCCCGGAAGCGCTGTTGCTGCTCGGTGTCGCTCACCGAGAACCAGTACTTGCGCAGCAGGATGCCCGCCTCGATCAGCATCTGCTCGAAGGTCGGGCACTGGTGCAGGAACTGCCAGTACTCCTCGTCGCTGCAGAAGCCCATCACCCGCTCGACCCCGGCCCGGTTGTACCAGCTGCGGTCGAACAGCACGATCTCCCCGGCCGCCGGCAGGTGTTCGACGTACCGCTGGAAGTACCACTGGGTCTTCTGCCGCTCGGTCGGGGTGGGCAGCGCCACGACCCGGGCGATGCGCGGGTTCAGGTACTCCGTCACCCGCTTGATCGCCCCGCCCTTTCCGGCCGCGTCCCGCCCCTCGAAGACCACCACCAGGCGGGCGCCCTCGACCCGCACCCACTCCTGGAGCTTCACCAGTTCCTGCTGCAGCCGCAGCAGCTCCCGCTCGTACGGCTTCTTGCCCAGTCGTTCCGACTTCGCGGTCCGCTGCTCCCCTGCCACCCTCGGGTCCTCCGTCCGACTGCTGCCGATGACCCTTCACCGTAGGCGCAGAACGGCGGTGCCGCAGGTCGGGGAGGGCTCGGGACTACACCGCGACGAACGGCTCCGGGTAGCGGCAGAGCCCGCGCGGGCCGCCGTCGTAGGCCGGCAGCGGGAGCGCCTGGAAGTACGCCTCCGGCACCTCGAACGGGCCGGAGACCTCGTGCCGCCCGGCCGGGGCGAAGCCGAACCGCCCGTAGTAGCCCGGGTCGCCGAGCACGACCACCAGCTTCTCCCCCGCCGCCTCGGCGGCCGACAGCGCGGCCCGGACGACGAGTTCGCCGACGCCCCGGCGCTGCCACTCGGGCGCCACCGCGACCGGGGCGAGCGCCAGCGCGTCACCGGACCCGCCGCCGTCGCCGACCCGCAGCCGGGTCAGCAGGGCGTGCCCGATCACCAGCCCGGTGTCGTCCACCGCGACCAGCGACAGTCCGGGCAGCCAGGCGGGGTCGCGGCGCAGCGCGTCCACCAGGTCGGCCTCGTCCGGCCCGGGGAACGCGGCCATGTGCACGCGTCTGGTCGCCGGGGCGTCCTCCGGACACTCGACTCTCGTAGTGACCTTCACGTGTCAACTCTCCCTGTGTCGCACGCCGTTGTGGACCGGCCCCGGACGGTGGGTGGACCGTCCGGGGCCGTTGAAGGTTAGCGCGTATGACGTGGCGTCAGCCCTTGGGCTGGGCCTCGGGCTTGGCGTCCTCGCGGACCTTCGGCTGGGCGTCCACGCCGGCCTCGCGGCGCTGCGCCGGGGTGATCGGGGTCGGGGCGCCGGTCAGCGGGTCGCCACCGGTGGACGTCTTCGGGAAGGCGATGACGTCGCGGATGGTGTCGTACCCGCCCAGCAGGGTGACGATCCGGTCGAGGCCGAAGGCGACCCCGCCGTGCGGCGGGGGGCCGTAGTTGAAGGCGTCCAGCAGGAAGCCGAACTGCGAGGCCGCCTCCTCCTCGGACAGGCCGATCGCGTCGAACGCCCGCTTCTGCACGTCCCGCTGGTGGATGCGGATCGAACCGCCGCCGAGCTCCGAGCCGTTGAGCACCAGGTCGTAGGCGTTGGACAGGGCCGAGCCCGGGTCGGTGTCGAAGGTGTCCAGCGACTCCGCGGTCGGGGCGGTGAACGGGTGGTGCACCGCGTGCCAGCCCTGGAACTGGCCCTTGTCGTCCTCGATCGGCTCGAACATCGGGAAGTCGACGACCCAGAGGAAGGCCCACTTGGACTCGTCGATCAGCCCGCAGCGGCGGCCGATCTCCAGACGGGCGGCGCCCAGCAGCTCCTGCGAGGCGCGCTCCTTGCCGGCCGCGAAGAAGACCGCGTCGCCGTTCTTGGCACCGGCCGCGGCGGCGAGGCCGGCCAGGTGCTCCTCGGAGAGGTTCTTGGCGACCGGGCCGCGCAGCTCGCCGGTCTCGGCGTCGATCAGCACGTAGGCCAGGCCCTTGGCGCCGCGCGCCTTGGCCCAGTCCTGCCAGGCGTCCAGCTGCTTGCGCGGCTGGGAGGCGCCGCCCGGCATGACCACGGCGCCGACGTACGGCGCCTGGAACACCCGGAACTCGGTGCCCTTGAAGTACTCGGTGAGGTCGGTGAGTTCCTGGCCGAAGCGGACGTCCGGCTTGTCGGAGCCGTAGCGGCCCATGGCGTCCGCGTAGGTCATCCGCGGCAGCGGGTTGGGGACCTCGTAGCCGTGCACCTCGCGCCAGATCGAGCCGACGATCTTCTCGCCGAGGGCCAGGATGTCCTCCTGGTCGACGAAGGAGGCCTCGATGTCCAGCTGGGTGAACTCCGGCTGCCGGTCGGCGCGGAAGTCCTCGTCGCGGAAGCAGCGGGCGATCTGGTAGTAGCGCTCCATGCCGGCCACCATCAGCAGCTGCTTGAACAGCTGGGGCGACTGCGGCAGGGCGTACCAGTGGCCGGGCTGCAGGCGGACCGGGACGAGGAAGTCGCGGGCGCCCTCGGGGGTGGAGCGGGTGAGGTACGGCGTCTCGATGTCGAGGAAGTCGTTCTCCTCCATCACCCGGCGGATGATGTTGTTGACCTTGGAGCGCAGCCGCAGGCCCTTGGCCGGGCCCTCACGGCGCAGGTCCAGGTAGCGGTAGCGCAGCCGGACCTCCTCGTTGACCGTGCCGGGCTCGTACTCGGCGACCGGGAACGGCAGCGGGGCGGCCTCGGAGAGCACCTCGATCTCGCTGACGACGACCTCGACGGCGCCGGTCGGGATGTCCGGGTTCTCGTTGCCCTCGGGGCGGACCCGGACGTCGCCGACGACCTTGACGCAGTACTCGGCCCGCAGGCCGTGCACCGAGTCGAGGTCGCGGACCACGATCTGCACGGTGCCGGAGGCGTCGCGCAGGTCGATGAAGGCGACGCCGCCGTGGTCGCGGCGGCGGGCGACCCAGCCGGCCAGGGTGACGGTGGTGCCTGCGTGCTCCGGGCGGAGCGTGCCCGCGTCGTGCGTGCGGATCACAGCTGCTTCTCCTTCAGGGTGGTGACGAGTGCGTCGAGGGCGACGGGGGTCTGCTCGCCGGTGCTCATGTCCTTGAGCTGGACGACGCCCTCGGCGAGGTCCCGGTCCCCGGCGATCAGGGCGAAGCGGGCGCCGGACCGGTCGGCGGACTTCATGGCGTTCTTGATGCTCTTGACGCCGAAGGCGAGGTCGGTGGCGACGCCGGCCCGGCGCAGCTCGACCACCTTGGCGAACAGCAGGTTCTTGGCCTCCTCGCCGAGCGCGACGGCGTAGACGGAGGTGGCGGCCGGCAGTTCGAGGTCGACGCCCTCGGCCTCCAGCGCCAGGTAGGTGCGGTCCACGCCGAGGGCCCAGCCGACGGACGGCAGCGCCGGGCCGCCGATCATCTCGGACAGGCCGTCGTAGCGGCCGCCGCCGCCGATCGCGGACTGGGCGCCCAGGCCGTTGTGCACGAACTCGAAGGTGGTGCGGGTGTAGTAGTCCAGGCCGCGGACCAGCTTCGGGTCGTCGACGAAGGCGACGCCGTTGGCGGTGAGCAGCTCGCGCACCTTCTCGTCGTACGCCTTGCACTCCTCGCAGAGGAAGTCGCGCAGCATCGGGGCGCCGACCAGCTGCTGCTGCACCGACTCGCGCTTGTCGTCCAGGACGCGCAGCGGGTTGATCTCGGCGCGGCGGCGGGTGTCCTCGTCCAGGTCCAGGCCGGCGAGGAACTCGATCAGGGCGGCGCGGTAGACCGGGCGGCACTGCTTGTCGCCGAGGCTGTTGAGCAGCAGCGAGTAGTCGCTCAGGCCCAGCGAGCGGAAGGCGTCGTCGGCCAGGATGATCAGCTCGGCGTCCAGCGCCGGGTCCTCGGCACCGATCGCCTCCGCGCCGACCTGGGAGAACTGGCGGTAGCGGCCCTTCTGGGCTCGCTCGTAGCGGTAGTACGAGCCGGAGTACCAGAGCTTGACCGGCAGGTTGCCCTGCTTGTGCAGGTTGGCCTGGAGCGCGGCGCGCAACACCGAGGCGGTGCCCTCCGGGCGCAGCGCGAGCTCGTCGCCGCCCTTGGTGGTGAGGGTGTACATCTCCTTGGAGACGATGTCGGTGGACTCGCCGACACCGCGCGAGAACAGCTTCACGTCCTCGAAGACCGGGGTCTCGACGTAGCCGTAACCGGCCCGGCGGGCGGGCGCGGCGATGCGCTCGCGGATCGCCAGGAAGGTCGCGGAGCTGGGGGGCAGCAGGTCGTAGGTGCCCTTGGGGGCGGTGAAGGTGCTCAACTTCTCTTCCGTCACATTCCTCGTCGCGGGAAAGCCGGGGCGCCGGCCGCCCCCGCTGCCTGTCGGAGGTAGGGGTTGGTGGCGCGCTCGCGGCCGATGGTGGTCTGTCCGCCGTGGCCGGAGAGGACCACGGTGGAGTCGTCGAGGGGCAGGCACACCCGGGCCAGCGAGCGCATGATCGCTTCGCCGTCCCCGCCCGGGAGGTCGGTACGCCCGATGGAGCCGGCGAACAGCAGGTCGCCCGAGAACAGCACCGGGGGGAGGTCCTCGGCACCGGGCGTCCGGAAGGTCACCGACCCCCCGGTATGGCCCGGGGCGTGGTCCACGGTGAGCTGCAGGCCGGCCAGCTCCAGCACGCTGCCGTCGGTGAGCTCACGCACGTCGTCGGGCTCGCCGACGGTCAGCTCGCCCATCAGCTGGGTGCCCAGGGAGCGGCCGAGCGACTTCTCCGGGTCGGACATCATGTACCGGTCCTCGGGGTGGATCCAGGCCGGGATGCCGCGGGCGCCGCAGACCGGGACCACCGAGGCGACGTGGTCGATGTGGCCGTGGGTGAGCAGGACGGCGACGGGCTTGAGCCGGTGCTCACGGATGAGCTCCTCGACGCCGCGCGCGGCCTGGTGGCCGGGGTCGACGATCACGCACTCCTCGCCCGCCCCCGGGGCGACCAGGTAGCAGTTGGTGCCCCACGCTCCAGCGGGGAATCCGGCGATGAACACGCGCGTCCTTCGGGTCTGTGCGGCGGGGGCTGCGGTGGCTACCAGTAGTGATGACGTAAGGGAAGCCTACCGGCGGTCCGGGTCCGGTTGCGAACCAGATCCGTGGTGACGGGCCCGGGCGCCTGACAGGTTCACCGCGTCCTTACGGGCCCGGTCCCTACACTTGGCCGCCGATGGGTGCGATGATCCGCTCCGGAACCCATCCACTTTTCCCGCACATGCTCAGGAGACACGGCCGGTGGTCAGCAGCGAACAGCGGCGGCGGCAGCTCGCCCGCGAGAAGTACGAGCGCCAGATGCAGCGCCGCGCCGAGGCGGCGTCCGCCCGCAGGCGGCGCAACACGATCCTGGGCGCCTCGCTCGCCGTCGTGGTGCTGGCCGGCGGTGGAACGCTGTTCGCCACCGGCGCGTTCAGCTCCGACGGCAAGGACAAGAGCGCGTCGGCCGCCTCCAGCGCGCAGGCCGCGCCGACCCAGGCCGACCCGGCCGCCACGCCGACCCGCAAGCCGGTCGAGGGCTGTGCCACCCCGGCGGCGGGCTCGCCCAACAACAAGCAGTTCAAGGCCGAGCCGGCCATGTCGATCGACCAGGGTGCCTCGTACACCATGTCGCTGGACAGCAACTGCGGCAAGGTCACCATCGCGCTGGACGCGGCCAAGGCCCCGCACACCGTCAACTCGTTCAACTTCCTGGCGGGCGAGCAGTTCTTCGACCACACCAAGTGCCACCGGCTGACCACCGACGGCATCTTCGTGCTCCAGTGCGGCGACCCGACCGCCAGCGGCTCGGGCAGCCCCGGCTACAAGTTCGCGGACGAGAACCTGACCGGCGCGACCTACCCGGCGGGCACCGTGGCGATGGCCAACTCCGGCCCGGGAACCAACGGGAGCCAGTTCTTCCTGGTCTACAAGGACACCCAGCTGCCGCCGAGCTACACCCCGTTCGGCAAGATCACCGGCGGCCTGGACGTGGTCCAGAAGATCGCCGCCGCGGGCACCCTGGAGGGCTCCCCGGACGGCCACCCGATGGCCGACGTCACGCTCAACTCGGTTACGGTGTCCAAGGGTTGATCGACCCCGGGGCCACTGGCGGCGGGCGCGCGAAACGCCCCCCGCCCGGCCCCGGAGCGAAATCGCCCGGCCCGGATGCGGACAGCACCGGGCCTGGTCGCCTATGTTGGCGTTGTATAGGGTGCCCGGACCCGCCTAGCCGTCACCCTCGGCAGCAAGGCACGGCGGACGGGGACGGCGGACTCATCGGTCCGCCGCACATCAACTGTGGACGACGGTCGCGCGCCGCCCCGGCGCGGGCGCGACGTCATGTGGAGGACGCGCTATGAGCAGCGACCCGTGGGGCCGTGTGGACGAGCAGGGCACCGTGTACGTCAGGACGGCCGACGGCGAACGCGTCGTGGGTTCCTGGCAGGCCGGCTCGCCCGAGGAGGCCCTCGCCTACTTCGAGCGCAAGTACCAGGGCATCGAGGTGGAGATCGGCCTGCTGGAGAAGCGGGTGCGCACCACCGACCTGGCCGCCAAGGACGCCCAGACCGCGCTGGAGCACCTCCGCGCCCAGGTGACCGAGGGCCACGCGGTGGGTGACCTGGACGCGCTGGCCAAGCGGCTGGACACGCTCACCGGTGAGATCGAGAGCCGGCGGGAGGAGCGCAAGGCCGCCCGCGCCAAGGCCCAGGACGAGACCCGCTCCGCCAAGGAGGCCCTGGTCTCCGAGGCCGAGCAGCTCGCCGAGTCCACCCAGTGGCGGGAGGCCGGCGACCGGCTGCGCGCCCTGGTGGACACCTGGAAGGGCCTGCCGCGACTGGACCGCAAGAGCGACGACGAGCTGTGGCACCGCTTCTCGCACGCCCGCTCGGTCTTCTCCAAGCACCGCAAGGCGCACTTCGCGACCCTGGACGCCGAGCGCGAGCAGGCCCGGCAGGTCAAGGAGGCGCTGGTCTCCGAGGCCGAGGCGCTCTCCTCGTCCACCGACTGGGGCACCACCGCGGCCGCCTACCGCGACCTGATGGCGCGCTGGAAGGCCGCCGGCCGGGCGCAGCGCGACGTCGAGGACGAGCTGTGGGCGCGGTTCCGCGGCGCCCAGGACGTCTTCTTCCAGGCCCGTTCCGCGGTGTTCAGCGAGCGGGACGCCGAGCAGGTGGAGAACCAGAAGCTCAAGGAGGCGCTGGCCACCGAGGCCGAGGCGATCCTGCCGATCACCGACCTCAAGGCCGCCAAGGCCGCGCTGCGCGAGGTCAACGAGCGCTGGGAGGCCATCGGCCACGTGCCGCGCGACGTCCGTCCGAAGCTGGACGGCCGGCTGAACGCGGTCGAGCGGGCCATCCGCGAGGCCGAGGACAGCGAGTGGAAGCGCTCCAACCCGGAGGCCAAGGCCCGCGCAGCCGGCATGGTGGGCCTGTTCCAGGCGAAGGCCGACAAGATCCAGGCCGACCTGGACAAGGCCCGTGCCGCCGGCAACGCCTCCAGGACCGCCAAGCTGGAGGCCGAGCTGTCCGGCGTGCAGACCCTGCTGGAGCAGGCGCACAAGAGCCAGGAGGAGTTCAGCGGCTGATCCACCGGCCCGCTGAACGGCGAAGGCCCCCGGGGTGCTCCCCGGGGGCCTTCCTCATGCGCCGGGGCTGTCGGCGCCGCGCCTCACTTGCGGGCCGAGGTGACCCGGTAGACGTCGTACACGCCCTCGACGCCGCGCACCGCCTTGAGCACGTGGCCCAGGTGCTTGGGGTCGCCCATCTCGAAGGTGAAGCGGCTCATCGCCACCCGGTCCCGGGAGGTCTGGACCGCCGCCGACAGGATGTTGACGTGCTGGTCGGAGAGCACCCGGGTGACGTCCGAGAGCAGCCGGGAGCGGTCCAGCGCCTCGACCTGGATGGCCACCAGGAAGACCGAGGACTGGGTGGCCGCCCACTCGACGTCGATCATCCGCTCGGGCTGCTGGCTCAGCGACTCGACGTTGACGCAGTCGGCGCGGTGCACCGAGACGCCGTTGCCGCGGGTGACGAAGCCGACGATCGGGTCGCCCGGCACCGGGGTGCAGCAGCGGGACAGCTTGACCCAGACGTCCTCGACGCCCTTGACGATCACACCCGGGTCGCCCTTGGCCCGGCGGCGCACCGCCCGGCGGTTGTCGTGGGTCGGGGTGGCCGTCTCGGCGAGGTCCTCGGTGGCGCCCTCCTCGCCGCCGAGCGCCTGGACCAGCTTCTGGACGATGTTCTGCGCGGCGACGTGCCCCTCGCCGATGGCGGCGTACAGCGAGGAGATGTCGGGGTAGCGCATCTCGTGGGCCAGGGTGACCAGCGAGTCGCCGGTCAGGATCCGCTGGATCGGCAGGCCCTGCTTGCGCATCGCCCGGACGATCGCCTCCTTGCCGTGCTCGATCGCCTCCTCGCGGCGCTCCTTGGAGAACCAGGCGCGGATCTTGTTGCGGGCGCGCGGGGACTTGACGAAGCCCAGCCAGTCCCGGGAGGGGCCGGCGTTCTCCGCCTTGGAGGTGAACACCTCGACGGTGTCGCCGTTCTCCAGGGTCGACTCCAGCGGCACCAGCCGTCCGTTGACCCGGGCCCCTATGGTCCGGTAGCCGACCTCGGTGTGCACCGCGAAGGCGAAGTCCACCGGGGTGGCGCCGGCCGGCAGGGCTATCACGTCGCCCTTGGGGGTGAAGACGAAGACCTCGTTGCTGGCCAGGTCGAAGCGCAGCGACTCCAGGAACTCGCCCGGGTCGGCGGTCTCCTTCTGCCAGTCCAGCAGCTGCCGCAACCAGGCCATCTCGTTGACGGCGCCGGCCTTGTCGTCCTTGCGGACCTGGGTCGGGGTGTCGGTGCGGACCTTGGAGGCCCCGGCGACGGCCCGCTGCTTGTACTTCCAGTGCGCGGCGATGCCGTACTCGGCCCGCCGGTGCATGTCGAAGGTGCGGATCTGGAGTTCGACGGGCTTGCCGCCGGGACCGATCACCGTGGTGTGCAGCGACTGGTACATGTTGAACTTGGGCATCGCGATGTAGTCCTTGAACCGCCCCGGCACCGGGTTCCACCGCGCGTGGATGGTGCCCAGCGCCGCGTAGCAGTCGCGGACGGTGTCGACCAGGACCCGGATGCCCACCAGGTCGTAGATCTCCGCGAAGTCCCGGCCGCGGACGATCATCTTCTGGTAGACCGAGTAGTAGTGCTTCGGCCGGCCGGTGACGGAGGCGGTGATCCGGGCGCCGCGCAGGTCCGCCTGGACCTGGTCGATCACGGTCGCCAGGTACTCGTCCCGCTTGGGGGCGCGCTCGGCGACCAGCCGGACGATCTCGTCGTACATCTTGGGGTAGAGGATCGCGAAGGCGAGGTCCTCCAGCTCCCACTTGATGGTGTTCATGCCCAGCCGGTGCGCCAGCGGGGCGTAGATCTCCAGCGTCTCGCGGGCCTTCTTCTCCTGCTTCTCCCGCTTGAGGTAGCGCATCGTGCGCATGTTGTGCAGGCGGTCGGCCAGCTTGATCACCAGGACCCGGGGGTCCTTGGCCATCGCCACGACCATCTTGCGGACCGTCTCGGCCTGCGCGGCCTCGCCGAACTTGACCCGGTCCAGCTTGGTGACGCCGTCGACCAGCAGGGCCACCGAGTCGCCGAAGTCCTTGCGCAGGGTCTCCAGGCCGTAGTCGGTGTCCTCGACGGTGTCGTGCAGCAGCCCGGCCATCAGCGTGGGGGCGTCCATGCCCAGCTCGGCCAGGATGGTCGCGACGGCCAGCGGGTGGGTGATGTACGGGTCGCCGCTCTTCCGCTTCTGCCCGCGGTGCCACTTCTCGGCGACGGCGTAGGCACGCTCGATGTCGCGCAGCAGCGCCGGGTCGGCCTTGGGGTCGTTCGCCCGGATCGAGCGGAACAGCGGCTCCAGAACGGGGTTGAGCACGCTGGAGCGCTGACCGCCGAGGCGGGCCAGTCGGGCGCGCATCCCACCGCCGGTGCCGGAGCCGCGGCCGAGCGGGGGGAGCTGGCGCGAGGAGGTCGGTGTCGGGCGTGCCGGGGTGGCCCCCGAGGGCGTGGGGCGGTCTTCGGGGGCGGCCGCTGCGGCCGTGGGCACAACCTCGTCGGGCAAGGACACTCCTCGGGGCACCGGGGCCGACCCCTGCCGAGGCCCGTACGGTCCGGGCGCAACCGGAAGGGGATGAATCTTCATGGTACCGAGCCGGGCGGCCCGCCGTTCATCCGGCCGGGCCCGGAAGCGGAAGGGCGGCGGTCGGATGATCCGACCGCCGCCCTTCCGTCATGCGCTTCAGACCGTGACCAGCGTCTCCAGCGGAGCGTCGCCCAGGTGCCCGGCCAACCGCTCGCGGCCGTCCAGGAAGCCCAGCTCCATCAGCACCACGACGCCCGCCAGCTCGGCGCCCGCCTCCTTCACCAGGTCCAGCGAGGCTCCGATGGTGCCACCGGTGGCCAGCACGTCGTCCACCACCAGCACCCGCTCACCCGGCGCGAAGGCGTCGCACTGCACCTCCAGCGTCGCCGAGCCGTACTCCAGCTCGTACGAGCGCCGGAACACCTCGCCGGGCAGCTTTCCCTGCTTGCGGATCGGCACGAAGCCGAGCCCGGCCGCGAAGGCCGCCGGAGCCGCCAGCACGAAGCCGCGCGCCTCCAGGCCCACCACCTTGGTCGCCCCGAGCAGCTGCGCCCGGTCGGCCAGCGCCCTGGTGAGGGCGCCGAAGGCCTCGGCGTCGGCGAGCAGCGGCGCGATGTCCTTGAACAGCACACCCGGCTTCGGGTAGTCCGGGACGTCCCGGATCCGGCTGTTCAGCAGCTCGGCCAGTGCGATGTCGGCGGTGGTCACGGTTCTGTCCTCAGGGTCGGGTTCGGATCAGCGCTTGGTGGACGGACGGCCCTTGGCACGCGGGGTGCCGGCCGCGCGACCGCGCTGACCGACCATACCCGCAGGCTGGTCGTCCTCCACGGCCGCGTCCGTCGCCGCCTCGCCCGAGGCCTCCGCCTTGGCGGCCGCAGCCCGGTGCTGCAGGACGCGCTTGCGCAGCGCCTTCATCTCCGGCTGCTCCTCCTTGAGCTGCGCCAGCAGCGGGGTGGCGACGCAGATCGAGGAGTAGGCACCGGCCGCGAGGCCGATGAACAGCGCGAGCGAGATGTCGTTCAGGGTGCCGGCGCCCAGCAGGCCGCCACCGATGAACAGCAGCGCGGCGACCGGCAGCAGCGCCACCACGGTGGTGTTGAGCGAGCGCACCAGGGTCTGGTTGAGGCCCGCGTTGGCCGCCTCGCTGTAGGTGAGCTTGTTCTGCTTGGTGAGCCCCTTGGCGTTCTCCTTCACGGTGTCGAAGACGACGACCGTGTCGTAGAGCGAGTACCCGAGGATCGTCAGGAAGCCGATCACCGTACCGGGGGTGACCTCGAAGCCCACCAGGGCGTAGACGCCGATGGTGATCAGGAGGTCGTGGATCAGCGCGACCAGGGCGGCCAGTGCCATCCGCCACTCGAAGGCGATCGCCAGGTAGACCGTCACCAGGACCATGAAGACGACCAGGCCGGTGAGCGCCTTGTTGGAGATCTGCTTGCCCCAGCTGGGGCCGATCACCTGGGCCTCGACGGTGTCCAGCGGCACGCCGAGCTTCTGCGAGAGCTGCGAGCGGATCTCGTCCGAGCTCTTCTGCTCGTCGGTGCTGACCTGGATGCGGATCTTGTTGTTGTCCGTCGACTGCACCAGCGGGTGCGAGGAGACGATCCCGTCGGCGGTGTCCTGCGCCTGCGAGACCGTCAGGCCCGGCTTGGTCACGGTGTAGACCGAACCGCCCTTGAACTCGATGCCCAGGTGCAGGCCCATGGCCAGACCGATCGCCGCGACCAGCACGATCACGCCGGAGATGGAGTACCAGAGCTTGCGGCGCCCGACGAAGTCGAAGCTGACCTCGCCCTGGTAGAGCCGGTGGCCCAGATTGGAGAAGCGCGACACGGTGTCAGGCCTCCTTCACGGCGGCAGAGGAGGGGTTGCGACGACGGCTGCTGCGCAGCGGCGGGCGGGCGCCCAGCCGCTTCGGGTCCACACCGGACCACGGGTGGCCGTCGGAGAAGAACTTCCGGCGGGCCAGCAGCGTGATCAGCGGCTTGGTGAACAGGAAGATCACCACGACGTCCAGCGCGGTGGTCAGGCCCAGGGTGAACGCGAAGCCCTGGACCTTGCCGACCGAGACCACGTAGAGCACCGCGGCGCAGAGGAAGGACACGAAGTCCGAGACCAGGATGGTGCGCCGGGCCCGCGGCCAGGCCCGCTGGACCGCCGGGCGCAGCGGGGCGCCCTCGCGGACCTCGTCGCGGATGCGCTCGAAGTACACGATGAAGGAGTCGGCGGTGATACCGATCGCGACGATCGCACCGCAGACCGCCGGCAGGTTCAGCGCGAAGCCGATCGCGTTGCCGAGCAGGCTCATCAGCGAGTAGGTCAGGATCGCCGAGACGATCAGACCGGCGATCGAGACCAGGCCGAGGCCGCGGTAGTAGATCAGCGAGTAGGCGACCACCAGCAGCATGCCGATCGCGCCGGCGACCAGGCCGGCCTTCAGCTGGTCGCTGCCCAGCGCCGGGGAGACGGTGGTGATGTCGCCCTTCTGGAACTCCAGCGGCAGCGCGCCGTAGCTCAGCACGTTGGAGAGGTCCTGCGCCTCGGGCTGGGTGAACTGGCCGGTGATGACCGCGCTACCGCCCGGGATCGCACCGTTGACCTGCGGGTGCGAGACGACCTGGTTGTCCAGCACGATGGCGAACTGGTTGGTCGGCGGGGTCTGGGCGGCCAGCTGGGTGGTGATCTTGGTGAAGGCGTCGGTGCCGGTGCCGTTGAACTGCAGCTGGACCTGCCAGCCGGCACCGGTCTGGGTGTCGAGGCTGGGCTGGGCCTTGGAGACGTCCGAGCCCTTCACCGCGACGGGGCCGAGGGCCAGCTTCTCGTAGTAGCCGCCCTTCGCGGGCTTCTGCGAGCAGGCGACCATCGCCTTGTCGTCGGCGGCGGTCTGGGCCGCGCGGGCGTCCGGCTTGGTGCAGTCGAGGTCGGCGAACGCGGCCTGCAGCTCCGGCGGGACGGTGCCCTGGGTCATCGCCGCGGTCAGGTCGGCGGCGCTCGGCTGGGTGGGCTGGGCGCTCGGCGCGCCGGAGGCCGACGGGGCGGCCGAGCCGGTGGCGGACGGGCTGCCGCTGACGCCGGTGGCGGCGGGGCTCGGGCTGGAGCCCTCGGCGGCCAGCGCCTCACCGACGGAGCGGCCCTGCTTGGTGGCGCTCGCGCTGGCGGAGGCGGTGGGCGCGTGGCTCGCGGAGGAGCTCGCACCGGGGGAGGCGGTGGCACTGCCCGACGGAGCGGCGTTCGGGGTGCCCGAGGCGCCGGCGGACGGGGAGCCGGTGGGCGCGGGCGGGGTCACACCGCTGGGCGCCACGGCCAGGACCGGACGGAAGAACAGCTTGGCGGTGGTACCGACCTGGTCCGCCGCGTTCTGCTTGTCGCCGCCCTTGGGGATGTTCACGATGATCGTGTCCGAGCCCTGGGTCTGGACCTCCGCCTCGGAGACACCCATTCCGTTGACGCGGCGCTCGATGATCCCGACGGCGATGTCCATGCTGGACTTGTTGATCGCCTTGGGGTCCTTCGACTTCGCGGTCAGCGTGATGCTGGTGCCGCCGGCGAGGTCGATACCGAGCCGGGGCTTGGTGCTGCCCGTCCCGAACATGAGGGCGACCAGTCCGACGGTGACGACCAGGATGAGGGCCAGCGCCCGCCCTGGGTAGCCGTCGCGCGGGCGCGACTTGGGTGTTGCCACCTTGCTCGTTTCTCCCTGTCCATGCCACTTTCCCGACCGGACCCCCGTCCGGCTCGTGGCGGGACGGGGGCATGGCGGGTGTGCGGCCCTGAGGTCCTGTGGGCTCGCGGCAGTGTGCCGCGCGGCCGGGCGGATTACCCGGCCGTACTACTTGCTCGCGGGAGCCCCGCCCTCGACATCGCCCTTCTCGGCGCTGTCCTTGGTGAGCGTCAGCGGCTTGTCCTCGACCGGCGCGGCGTCGGCGTCCTCGGCCTCCGGCTCGGACAGCTCGTCGTCGGCGGGGCGACCGTTGATGATCGCGTCGTACTCCTGGGGGTCCAGGACGGCCGCGATGGCGCTCTTCGTGAAGTGGGTGATCACGCCGGGCGCGATCTCCAGCTCAACGGTCTCGTCGTTGACCGCCTTCACCTGGGCGTACAGGCCGCCGATGGTGCGCACCCCCGCCCCGGGCTCCAGCGCGGACTGCATCTGCTGAGTCTGCGCCTGGCGCTTCTTCTGCGACCGGAACATGAGCACGATCGCGATGATCGGGAGGAGAAGGATGATGAGGTTCACTGCAGCCAGGGTCCTTTACGGGCCGCCGGCCGGCGGCCTGTGTGGTATGGGTCGGCCCGTCAGGTGAGAGGGGCGGTCCGGCGGAGTCTAGGCGACCCCGAACTGATCGGACAACGCCAAGCATCGCATCCTGCCGCCGAAAGTGGCGACCCTCCGCCTGCACGGATTCCCCGGACTTCTCCCCCGCCTCCTCCAAGGGGCACAGCGCCGGGAGGAGCCGGGAACGGCCGCCACCTCTCACCCGTTCAGCCGAGAGCGGTCAACCCGCGTCCGGCGGGAACAGCTCCGGCTGGGACGGCACACTGCCACGAGTGGTCTGGACCGGTGGGGTCATCCCGAAGTGCTGCCAGGCGGCGGCGGTGGCGATCCGCCCGCGCGGGGTGCGGGCCAGCAGCCCCTCCCGGACCAGGAACGGCTCGGCCACCTCCTCGACCGTCTCGGACTCCTCCCCCACCGCGACCGCCAGTGTCGACAAACCGACCGGACCGCCGCCGAACAGCCGCAGCAGCGCGTCCAGCACCGCGCGGTCCAGCCGGTCCAGACCGCGGGCGTCCACCTCGTAGACGTCCAGCGCCTGGGCGGCGATCCCGACGGTGACCACCCCGTCGTGGCGGACCTGCGCGTAGTCGCGGACCCGGCGCAGCAGCCGGTTGGCGATGCGCGGGGTGCCCCGCGAGCGCCCCGCGATCTCGGCCGCGCCGGCCGGGTCTATCTCCACGTCCAGCAGCGCGGCCGAGCGGTGCACCACCTTCTGCAGCTCGGCCGGGGCGTAGAACTCCATGTGCCCGGTGAAGCCGAAGCGGTCGCGCAACGGCGGCGGCAGCAGCCCGGCCCGGGTGGTGGCGCCGACCAGGGTGAAGGGCGGCAGCTCCAGCGGGATGGCGGTGGCACCCGGGCCCTTGCCGACGATCACGTCGACCCGGAAGTCCTCCATGGCCATGTAGAGCATCTCCTCGGCCGGCCGGGACATCCGGTGGATCTCGTCGAGGAAGAGCACCTCACCCTCGGTGAGCGAGGAGAGGATCGCCGCGAGGTCCCCCGCGTGCTGGATGGCCGGGCCGGAGGTGATCCGGATCGGGGCGCCCAGCTCGGCGGCGATGATCATGGACAGGGTGGTCTTGCCCAGCCCGGGCGGCCCGCTCAGCAGCACGTGGTCCGGCGCGCTGCCGCGCTTGCGGGCCGCCTGGAGCACCAGGGACAACTGCTCGCGCACCCGCTCCTGGCCGATGAACTCGTCCAGCAGCTTGGGGCGCAGCGCGGCCTCGACCGCCTGGTCCTCGCCGTCGGCGGCGGCCGTGACCAGCCGGTCGGCGGGTTCCGAGTCGTACATCCTCGCGGGCTCCAGAGTCTCCGGTGTCGATGGTGTCGATGGCGTCGATGCTGTCGAGGGTGCCGGCGGCGTCGACGATATCGACGATGTCGACAAACGGACAGGTCGTCAGGTGGATTCAGCGGGCCCGGTTGAGGCCGCGCAGGGCGAGCCGCAGCAGCGCGCCGACGTCCGTGGTCTGCTGCGCCTCCGCCTCCGGGGTGACGGCCGCGACCGCCTCGTCCGCCTCACGCGGGGCGTAGCCGAGGCCGGTCAGCGCCGAGTGGAGCTGCTCGCTCCACGGCGCCGGGCCGCTCGCGATCGGCTTCTGCGCGGGCACCGCGCCGTGCGGGGCGCCCAACTTGTCCTTGTACTCCAGTAGCAGCTTGGCCGCCTTCGCCTTGCCGATGCCCGGCACCGCGACCAGCGCCTTCTCGTCCCCGCCGGCCACCGCGGCGCGCAGCGCGTCGGGGCTGTGCACGCCGAGGATCGCCTGGGCCAGCTTGGGGCCGACGCCCGGCGCGGCCTGGAGGATCTCGAACACCGACCGCTCGTCATCGTCCGCGAAGCCGAACAGGGTCAGCGAGTCCTCCCGGACCACCAGCGAGGTCGCCAGCCGGGCCGGCTCGCCCAGCCGCAGGCCGGCCAGGGTGTTCGGGGTGCACTGGACGGCCATGCCGACCCCGCCGACCTCGACCACCGCGACACCGGAGGAGATGGCCGCCACCGGCCCTTGCACGAAGGCGATCACCGACTACTGCCTTTCACGGAGAAGGAGCCCCTCGGGGCCGTGGAGCGGGCTGCCTGGGCGGCGGCCTGCGCCGCGGCCTGCAGCCGGTTGGTCGTCCCGCCGCGCCAGATGTGGCAGATGGCCAGCGCCAGCGCGTCGGCGGCGTCAGCCGGCTTGGGCGGGGCGTCCAGCCGCAGCAGACGCTGCACCATGGCCGTGACCTGCGCCTTGTCCGCCCGGCCGGAGCCGGTGACGGCGGCCTTGACCTCACTGGGCGTGTGCAGGGTGACCGGGATGCCGCGCCGGGTGGCGCAGAGCATCGCGACCGCGCTCGCCTGGGCGGTGCCCATCACGGTACGGACGTTGTGCTGGGCGAAGACCCGCTCGACCGCGACCAGGTCGGGCCGGTGCTCGTCCAGCCAGGCCTCCAGGCCCTGCTCGACCAGCAGCAGCCGTTGCCCGATCTCGGCGTCGGCCGGTGTGCGCACCACGCCCACCCCCGCCATCCGCAGCGGCCGGCCCGGCGCACCCTCGACCACGCCGACCCCGCACCTGGTCAGCCCCGGGTCGACACCCAGCACCCGCACGTCACGCCCCGCCTCTCTGCGACCCGTCACCGCCACTCGCCCCGGTGCCCCGCCACTTACGGCGAGGACCTGCGAAGGCTACCGTCCGGGTCCGACAATCCCGCCGACGACACCGGCCCGGCGGTCCTGGGACCACCGGGCCGGGCAGTGAGAACGATCACCGGGGACCGTTACTCGGCGTCGAGCTGCGCACCGACCTCGTCGGAGATGTCGAAGTTGGCGAAGACGTTCTGCACGTCGTCGCTGTCCTCCAGCGCGTCGATCAGCTTGAGGATCTTGCGGGCGCCGTCGACGTCCAGCTCGACCTGCATGCTCGGGAGGAAGTTGGCCTCGGCCGAGTCGTAGTCGACGCCGGCGTCCACCAGCGCGGTGCGGACGGCGACCATCTTGGAGGCCTCGGAGATGATCTCGAAGGAGTCGCCGAGGTCGTTGATCTCCTCGGGCTCCTGGTCGAGGACGACCTCGAACAGCTTGTCCTCGTCCACGCCGTCAGCCTTGGGGACGACCACGACGCCCTTGCGGTTGAACAGGTACGACACCGAGCCCGGGTCGGCCATCGAGCCGCCGTTGCGGGTCATCGCGACGCGGACGTCGGAGGCCGCGCGGTTGCGGTTGTCGGTGAGGCACTCGATCAGGACGGCGACACCGTTCGGGCCGTAGCCCTCGTACATGATGGTCTGGTAGTCGGCGCCGCCGGCCTCCAGACCGCCACCACGCTTGACGGCGCGGTTGATGTTGTCGATCGGGACCGAGCTCTTCTTCGCCTTCTGGATGGCGTCGTAGAGGGTCGGGTTGCCCGCCGGGTCGGGCCCGCCGGTCCTCGCCGCCACCTCGATGTTCTTGATCATCTTGGCGAAGAGCTTGCCGCGCTTGGCGTCGATCACGGCCTTCTTGTGCTTGGTGGTAGCCCACTTAGAGTGGCCGGACATCGCCAGCTCCTTTACGTCGCCAATGGAAATGAACAGATGAGATCTTACCGGTGTCGTCACCGGTGGGGCGCACACGGCTACACCGGGGCCTACCGGGTGGCGAGGTGCTCCTCGACCATCTTCACGAAGTAGGCGTGCACCCGGTGGTCGCCGGTGAGCTCCGGGTGGAACGAGGTGGCCAGCAGGTTGCCCTGGCGCACGGCCACGATCCGGCTCTCCGGGCCGTCCGCGCCGGGCAGCTCGGCCAGCACCTCGACGCCCGTGCCGACCGCCTCGACCCAGGGGGCGCGGATGAACACGCCGTGCACCGGGGCGTCGTCCAGGCCCTTGAAGGCGATGCCGGACTCGAAGGACTCGTTCTGGCGGCCGAAGGCGTTGCGGCGCACCGTCATGTCGATGCCGCCGACGGCCTCCTGGTCCTCCCGGCCGTCGAGGATCTTGTCGGCCAGCATGATCATGCCCGCGCAGGTGCCGTAGACCGGCATGCCGGCGGCGACCCGCTCGCGCACCGGCTCCATCACGCCGAACAGCAGCGCCAGCTTGGACATGGTGGTGGACTCCCCGCCGGGGATCACCAGCGCGTCGACCTCGGCCAGCTCCTCGGCACGACGCACCGGACGGGCGAGCGCGTCGGCTTCGGCCAGCGCCACCAGGTGCTCGCGAACGTCGCCCTGCAGGGCGAGGACACCGATGACTGGAGTGCTCACGGTCTTCAACCTCAATCGATCGTTACCTACGGAAGGACGCGGCACGGCCCGCCGCACACCGAAGCGCTGCGGCGGGCCGGCTCGGAGAGGGGCGACTACCAGCCGCGGTTGGCGTAGCGCTCGGTCTCCGGCAGGGTGTCGCAGTTGATGCCGACCATGGCCTCGCCCAGGTTGCGGGAGGCGTCCGCGATGATCTTCGGGTCGTCGAAGAAGGTGGTGGCCTTCACGATGGCGGCGGCGCGCTTGGCCGGGTCGCCCGACTTGAAGATGCCGGAGCCGACGAAGACGCCCTCGGCGCCCAGCTGGCGCATCAGCGCGGCGTCGGCCGGGGTGGCCACGCCACCGGCGGAGAACAGCACGACCGGCAGCTTGCCGAGCTCGGCGACCTCCTTGACCAGCTCGTACGGGGCGCGCAGCTCCTTGGCGGCGGCGTACAGCTCGTTGTTGTCGAAGCCGCGCAGCTTGGCGATCTCGTTCTTGATCTGGCGCAGGTGGCGGACGGCCTCGACGACGTTGCCGGTGCCGGCCTCACCCTTCGAGCGGATCATGGCCGCACCCTCGGCGATGCGGCGCAGGGCCTCGCCCAGGTTGGTGGCGCCGCAGACGAACGGGGTGGTGAAGGCGAACTTGTCCGAGTGGTTGACCTCGTCGGCCGGGGTCAGCACCTCGGACTCGTCGATGTAGTCGACACCCAGCGACTGCAGCACCTGGGCCTCGACGAAGTGGCCGATCCGGGACTTGGCCATCACCGGGATGGAGACCGCCTCGATGATCTCCTCGATCATGTTCGGGTCGGACATGCGGGCCACACCGCCGTCCTTGCGGATGTCGGCCGGAACCCGCTCCAGGGCCATGACGGCCACCGCGCCTGCGTCCTCGGCGATCTTGGCCTGCTCGGCGTTGACCACGTCCATGATCACACCGCCCTTGAGCTGCTCGGCCATGCCGCGCTTGACCCGGGCGGTACCGATCTGCGGCTGGTCTGCGGTGGTGGGGGTGGTGGACACGTGAGACCTCACTCGAAGATGAACCAGTGCTATCGCCCTATGGTAGGCGGAACGGGTGGGCCAACCATGCGCCACCAAGTCCAGCCCGGACGACGGGATGCGACATTCGGGCCGTATCCGGGGACAGCCTAAGCAGGTGCTCCCTCCGGCGTAAGAGCGGGCGGCGGAGCATCGTCCATCTCGAAGGCCATCGGGAACGGCGCCTTGCCCGCCAACCGGAAGTACCGCACCAGCCGGTGCTCCCGCACCGCCCGGGCCGCCCGCACCGCGTCGTTGTGGAACCGACGGGCCATCGGCACCCGCCGCACGGCGGCCGTCAGATCACGAACCGCCTCCTCGCCCCCCGGCTCGGCCACCAGCGCGGCCACCTGTTCCGACTCCTCGAACACCGCCCGCAGCGCCAGGCTGAGCTGACTCTCCGCCACCTCGCGCTGCTCGTCCTCGGCCTGCCGGGCCGCGTGCGCCGCGTCCAGAAGCAGTAGTGAAGTGGCCGGATCCAGTAGCGAGGACGTCGCCAGCTCCATCGCCACCGAGGCCCGGCGGACCAGCTGCGCGTCCAGCGCCGCCCGCGCGGCGTCGATCCGGGCGTGCAGCCGGTCCAAGCGGCCGGCCGTCCAACTCAGGTACATGCCGAACAGCACCACGGCCACGCCGGCCCAGATCCAGGTAGTCACGGGCCGCTACGTTACCGGGTGTCACCGGCCGCCCCGCCCGGTGTCAGCCCCGTACGGTCCCGTTGCGGTAGCTGCCCCGGTCGATGTCCGCGATGTTCACCGCGGTGAACAGCCTGGTCCCCGGCAGCGGCCGGACGTGCTGCGCCAGCAGCGCCACCACGCCCTCGCTCAGCGCCGCCTTCGCCTCCGGCGTACGGCCCGGGAACATCTGGAACTCGACGTACACCTGGGCGTCACCGACCACCCCGGTGGTGCCGACCACCAGTTCCTCGCTCTGCCGGAACACCGTCTTGCAGGACTCCGGCTTCGCGTCGATCGTCTCCTCCGCCAGCCGGTTGATCGCCAGGCCCAGCTCCCGGCGGTCGAAGGTCCCGGCCAGGCTGGACGAGTAGTCGACGGAGATCTGCGGCATCGTTCCCCCATGGGTGTCGGTGGTGCGGTCGGCCCGACCCTAACCCCACCGACACCCGGCCCCGCAGAAGCCCCCGGCGCTCAGGCCCTAGCCGGTCGCTCCTCGCTGTCGTCAGCGGCGGGTCCTCCGGCTCGGAGTGCTGCGCTCGTCCTCCTCGACCACCGCCGCCGCCCCGGCCGTCACCGTCTCGTACACCGCCAGGATGTCCGCCCCGACCGTCGACCAGTCGAACCGCCGCACGTGCCGCGAGGCCGCCTTGCGCAGCTCCTCCAGCCGCCCCGGATCCCCCAACAGTCGCAGCGCGGTACGGGCCAGCGCGTCCGCGTCCTCCACCGGGAACAGCTCGCCGGCGTCCCCGCCGTCCAGCACCTGCTTGAACGCGTCCAGGTCGCTGGCCAGCACCGGGGCGCCCGCCGACATCGCCTCGACCAGGATGATCCCGAAGCTCTCCCCGCCGGTGTTCGGCGCCACGTACAGGTCCACGCTGCGCAGCAGCCGGGCCTTCTCCCGGTCCGAGACCATGCCGAGGAACTCCACCCGCTCGCGGACCTCGGGCGCCAGGCCGGCCACGGCCTCCTCCTCGTCGCCCTTGCCCGCGACCAGCAGCCGCACCCCCGGCCGCTCGGCCAGGATCCGCGGCATCGCCGCCAGCAGCGTCGGCAGGCCCTTGCGCGGCTCGTTGATCCGGCCGATGAAGCCGATCGTGCCCGGCTCCCCCGCCGCCGCGCCGCCGGTCCAGCGCTCGTCCGGCTCGGCGTCCGCGAAGAACCCGACGTCCACGCCGTTCGGGATCACCACCGCGTCCCCGCCCAGGTGCTCCACCAGGGTCCGCCGGGCGTACTCCGACACCGCGATCCGGGCCCGCATCTTCTCCAGCCCCGGCTGGAGGATCGGCGAGGCCGCGATCATCGCCCGCGAGCGCGGGTTCGAGGTGTGGAAGGTGCCCACCATCGGCCCGGTGGCCGACCACGCGGCCAGCATCGACAGACTCGGCGAGGCCGGCTCGTGCACGTGCAGGATGTCGAAGCGCCCCTCGCGCAGCCACCGCCGCACCCGGGCCGCCGACAGGATGCCGAAGCTCAGCCGCGCCACCGACCCGTTGTACGGCACCGCCACCGCCCGCCCGGCCGAGACCACGTACGGCGGCAGCGCCTCGTCGTCCTCGGCCGGCGCCAGCACCGACACCTCGTGCCCCAGGCCGATCAGGTGCTCGGCGAGGTCCCGGATGTGGAACTGCACCCCGCCGGGGACGTCCCAGTCGTACGGGCAGACGATGCCGATCTTCACGGGTTCCTCAAGCTCCTTCGGAAGGTCGTGCGGTGCTACGGGCCGGACTCAGGTGTTCCGGGCCGGGCTCAGGCCCCGGAGGCCTCGGCCGCCGGCTCCGGCGCCGCCCCGGGGCGCGCCGCGGCGCGGCCGCCCCCCACCGTCTCACGCGACGGCAGGTCGGCCGGCCAGAACTTCTGCAGCATGTGCCAGTCCTGCGGGTGCTCGCTGATCCCGCGCTCCCACACGTCCGCCAGGGCCTGGGTCATCGCCAGCGTCCGCGCCTTGCGGTCGCCCTCCTCCGGCACCGGCACCTCCGGGTGGATGGTCCCGCGCAGCACCGGGCCGTCGTACCAGAGCGTCGCCGGCAGCAGCGCCGCGCCGGTGCGCTGGCACAGTGCCGCCGGGCCGGCCGGCATCCGGGTCACCTCGCCGAAGAAGGACACCTCGATGCCCGCCTCCGAGAGGTCCCGGTCCCCTACCAGGCAGACCAGCTTGCCCGCGCGCAGCCGCCGCGCCAGCGTGCCGATCACGTTCACCCCGCCACCGGTCAGCGCCAGGACCTCCATGCCCTGGCCCTCCCGGAACTCGACGAACCGGTCGAACAGCCGCTCCGGCTTCAGCCGCTCGGCGACCGTGGTGAACGGGTGGCCCAGGTGCGCTATCCAGGTGCCCGCCAGGTCCCAGTTCCCCATGTGCGGCAGCGCCACCACCACGCCCCGCCCGGACTCCAGCGACTCCTTCAGATGCTCGACGCCGTCGATCCGGACGTCCCGCAGAACCCTCTCCCGGCTCCACACCGGCAGCCGGAAGGACTCCATCCAGTACCGCAGGTACGAGCGCATCCCGGCCCGCGACAGCCGCCGCAGCGCCGCCTCGTGCAGCCCCGGACGGACCCGGCGCAGGTTCGCCTCCAACTGCCGCACCCGCGGACCGCGACGCCGCCAGGCGTAGTCCGCCAGCCGGTCGAACAGCCACCGCGCCACCGGCTCCGGCAGGTGCTTCAGCACCGCCCATCCCAGCGCGTAGGCCCAGTACACCAGTCGGTCCGTCACCGCAGGACGCCCCCATCAGCTCCCGGCCGCCGCTCGGTCGGCCTCGAACGCCTCTCGGCGCACGGTCAGCATCCGCTGGAACACCGTCACCAGGCTGCCGGCCGCCACCAGCCACAGCGCCACCGGCAGCAGCCACTCCACGTACGGCACCCCGAACGTGTGCAGGCCGGCCACCCCGGCCGCGACCAGGCTGATCACCAGCCGCTCGGCCCGCTCCACCAGCCCGGACACGTCGCACGGCAGGCCCTGGCTCTCCGCCCGCGCCTTGGTGTACGACACCACCAGACCGCTGGCCAGGCAGAAGATCGCGACCGCGCACAGCAGGTTGTCGTCGCCCTTGCCCGCGTACCACATCGCCAGGCCGCCGAAGATCGCCGCGTCCGCGACCCGGTCCAGCGTGGAGTCCAGGAAGGCCCCCCACTTGCTGGTCCGGCCCAGCTGCCGGGCCATGTTCCCGTCCACCAGGTCCGAGAAGATGAACAGCGTGATCGTGATGGTGCCCCAGAAGAACTCCCCACGCGGGAAGAACACCAGCGCACCGGCCACCGAACCGGCGGTACCGATCAGCGTCACGGCGTCCGGGCTCACGCCCAGCCGGATCAGGAACGCGGCGAACGGGGTCAGAACACGTGTGAAGAAGGCACGCGCGTATTTGTTGAGCATGGCCTTCCCAGCCGCTCCGATTCTCCCGGGTACCCGCCTGGCGCAGTACGCGCGGCAGGCGGCCGGACGAATGAGCACGCCCGGCGCACCCATCGTAGCCACGCCCGGGACACCCTCCGTCGCACGCACCGCCGCACGGGCACCCCGGCAACGCCCCCCACACGTACGGTCACCGGCCGCCCGCACGACACGCGCCCGGCACGCCCCGACCCTAGACTGCCAAGGACAGCCTCGGCGCCACGGGAGGAGACCCCGATGCCCGACCGCAGCACCGGCCGAGCCGGCCAGGCACCCGCCGTCACCGGCCCGCAGGACCTGCGCAACGTCGTCCTCATCGGCTCCAGCGGTGTGGGCAAGACCACCCTCGCGGAATCCCTGGCCCTCGCCGCCGGCGCCACCGGCCGCGCCGGACGCGTCACGGACGGCACCACCGTCTCCGACCACGAGTCCATCGAGCACCAGCAGCAGCGCTCCGTCCAGCTCTCGCTGCTCCCGCTCGAGTGGAAGGGCGTCAAGATCAACCTGATCGACCCGCCCGGCCACCCCGACTTCGCCGCCGACCTGCGCGCCGCCCTGCACGCCGCCGACGCCGCCGTCTTCGTCGTCTCCGCCACCGACCCGGTCACCGCCCCCACCCGCGCGCTCTGGCGCGAGTGCGCCGCCGAGGGCATCCCGCGCGCCATCGCCGTCGCCAAGCTCGACCTCGCCCGCACCGGCTTCGACGACATCCTCACCAGCTGCCACGACGCCTTCGAACTCGGGCCGGACACCCTGCGCCCGCTCTTCCTGCCCGTCCTCCACGACGGGCACCCCGACGGCAGCGTCGACCTCCTCACCGGCGACACCTACGGCGAGGCCACTCCGCTGCCCGACACCGGCCCCGCCCACGACAGCCTCGTCGAGGCCATCTCCGGCCAGGACGACACCCTCATGGAGCGCTACCTCTCCGGCGACCCCCTCGACACCGACGCCCTCGAAGCCGGCCTGCGCCGCGAAGTCCTCGCCTGTGCCCTCCACCCCGCCGTCCCCACCAGCCACGACGGCCTCGGCGCCGCCGAACTCCTCGACCTGATCGCCCACACCTTCCCGAACCCCACCGAACGCACCCGCCCGGCCCCCGACTGCGACCCCGACGCCCCGCTCGCCGCCCAGGTCGTCCGCGTCACCGGCGACGCCTACGTCGGCCGGATCAGCCTGCTGCGCCTGTACGCCGGCACCCTGCGCCCCGACAGCCGGATCCACCTGGTCGGCCCCTCCCACACCGCCGACCAGAACGGCGACGAACGCGTCACCGGCCTCACCAGCCCCTTCGGCAAGCTCCAGCGGCCCGTCCCGCACGCCGTCGCCGGCGACCTCGTCTGCGCCGCCAAACTCACCACCGCCCGGGCCGGCGACACCGTCCACGACCCCGGCCACCCCGTCGAACTCGACGGCTGGACCCTGCCCGAGCCCCTGTTGCCGATCGCCGTCGAAGCCCGCAGCAAGGCCGACGACGACAAGCTCTCCCAGGCCCTCACCCGGCTCACCGCCGAGGACCCGGCGCTACGGCTCGAACAGAACCCGGACACCCACCAGCTCGTCCTCTGGTGCACCGGCGAGGCCCACGCCGAGGTCGTCCTCGAACGGCTGCGCACCCGCCACGGCGTCCACGTCGACACCGTCGAACCCAAGGTCGCCCTGCGCGAGACCTTCGGCAGCGCCGCGGCCGGCCACGGGCGCCTCGTCAAACAGTCCGGCGGCCACGGCCAGTACGCCATCTGCGACCTCGAGGTCGAGCCCCTCCCGGCCGGCTCCGGTTTCGAGTTCCAGGAGCACGTCGTCGGCGGCGCCGTCCCCAAGCACTTCATCCCCTCCGTGGAGAAGGGCGTGCGCGCCCAGCTCGCCAAGGGCGTCGCCACCGGCTTCCCGCTCGTCGACGTCCGGGTCACCCTCACCGACGGCAAGGCGCACTCCGTCGACTCCTCCGACGCCGCCTTCCAGAACGCCGCCGCGCTCGCCCTGCGCGACGCCGCCGAGCACGCCGTCATCCGGCTCCTCGAACCGGTCGCCGCCGTCAGCGTCCTGCTGCCCGACGACTACCTCGGCGCCGTCCTCGGCGACCTCTCGGCCCGCCGCGGCCACGTCCTCGGCACCGAGGTCGGCGGCCAGGGCCTGACCCTGCTGCGCGCCGAGGTCCCCGAACTCGAACTCGTCCGCTACCCGGTCGACCTGCGCTCGCTCACCCACGGCACCGCCGAGTTCTCCCGCGCCTACCTGCGCCACGAACCCATGCCCACCGCCCTGGCCGAGCGCTACACCGACTGACCGCCACACCGACTGACCGCCCCGTCGGTGTAGCGGCCGGGCGCTACACCGACGGGGCGGGCTTCCGGTTCGGCAGCGCACACGCCGCCGTGCCCCCCGGCATCCGGTGCCGGTTGCGCGACACCCAGCGGTACACCACGGCCGCCACCGGTCGCACCGGCGCCAAGGTCAACACCGCGCCCAGGTACGCCCACGCGCCCCCGGTGCGCAGCAACAGCCGCGCCACCGCCTGCGCGCCCCCGTACACCCGGCCCGCCGGGGTCACCCACAGCACCTCGCGCTCGGCCCGCTCCGCCGAGACCTCACCCAGGCCGCCCGCCACCGCGTCCAGCGCCGGCAGGTCCGCGAACTGGAACGGCACCGACTCCCAGCCACCCGAGGCCAGGGTCTGCCGCAGGAACCTCTCCCCCCAGCGCACACAGGACGAACAGAACGCGCAGTCCCCGTCGAAGACCAGCACCGGATCCTTCACGACAACCCCCTTCATCGACTCCACCCTCCATCCTCCCCCACCTGACACCGTCGGCCCGCGCGGGCATCGACCCCGCCGAAGCTGGGCATCATGCCTCTCAAGCCCTGGTGCGGCCGGAACGCACCGGTTCGTGACGGTACTTCAGACGATCATCCGCGCAGGGGTGCCACGGCACGGTAACCTGCCGCTGACAAGGGGAGGAGCAGACGCCACCGTGGCCACACTCGACATGACCCCGGGTGCGCAGATACCCCGGACCGACGCCGGCCCGCAGACCGCCGTCACCCAGGCACTCTCCTCGGCCGCCTACCGCGACGGCGAGATCGACAAGTTCGTCACGGACGTCACCGACGTCACGGCGAAGAAGGGCCGCTTCGCGCTCTTCCGCCCCAACCTCGGCGAGGCCTTCAGCAAGGCGCTGATCTCCCGTGCCCTCGGCGGCGACCGCAAACCCCTCGTCCCGTCCTTCGGCGTCGACACCCGCCAGGTCGTCGAACACTGCCTGGCCGCCGAGGAACTGCGGCACGCCCGCGACCGGCAGCTCAGCACCGTCACCGTCGTCACCGGCCTGCTCTTCCTCCCCGGCACCCTGGTCTGGCTCGGCGCCTTCCAACTGCGCGCCTGGCTCAAGCGCGACAACGCCCGCGGCGCCGACACCTACGGCGCCCTCGCCCTCATCGCGGCCGCCGTCCTGGCCGGCTTCCTGCTGCTGCGCCCCCCGGCGGCGGGCGTCCTGGGCATCTACCTGCGGATCACCATGCTCGCCCCGGTCCTCGGCTGGTACCTCGCCCGCCGGATCGTCGAGCGCTCCGCCAAGGACCTCCGCACCCGCTGGCAGAACCTGGTCGAGGGCAGCACCGTCGCCGCCAGCGTCGCCAAGGCCGTCCCCCGTGACGACCTGGACAAGAAGGCCAACGAACTGCGCGACCGGCTCAGTCGGCTGGACGCCGAGCAGGAGACCAACGTCCACCACTACGCCGGCCCGAAGGGCATCCTCGGCGCCGGCCGCCGCTGGGGCGAGTGGCGCCTGGCCGACACCCTCCACCCCGCCGAGGGCCACGCCGACTTCCGCGCCTTCCACCCCTGGGACCTGGTCCGCCGGATCTCCGCCCACCTCAAGGGCCTCGGCGTCAGCCACGTCGCCAACAGCGGCATCCCCAATGTCGCCATCAAGCAGTGGGCGGTCTTCGACATCAGCGAGGGCGCCGACGAGATCAGCCGCCCCGGCGGCGCCGACATGGACGGCGAGCGGATGCGCGACTTCGCCGTGCAGAGCCTCGCCGACAAGCAGACCTTCCCCGGCGGCCCCCGGCACTACCTGGCCACCCAGTTCATCACCCACGACGGCAAGCTGGTCATCACCTTCACCGTCACGGTGACCCTGCTCGCCAACGTGCTGAACATCGCGGTGGCCGGCTACGCGCTCGGCCCGGTCAAGGGCGTCTTCTTCGACAAGCCCAAGGACAAGGAGAAGAAGATCCCCAAGTCGGTGAAGTTCTGGGAGGAGCGCACCGTCACGCTCCCCCTGATCGACAACGACGAAGTCGTCCGCCAGGCCGTCCGCGCCCCCTTCCACAAGATGCCCGGCCTGCTCGGCTGGCTCGGCGGCGGCCTCGGCCTGCCCGAGCCCTTCGGACTGCGGCACTCCTGGGTCGGCACCGCCTGGAACAACCGCTCCATGGTCGACAACGCGATGAACGCCTCCGTGCCGGTGCTCAGTGCGGTCCACGCCGCCACCCTGGAGTTCCTCCAGGAGCACGACCTCGACGCCGACCGCTTCTTCAAGACCCGCACCTCGATCATCAAGTCCGAGGCGCAGGGCAGCCGCCCGTACAAGGTCGACGAGTTCAACGCCGGCTGACCGGAACGTACGCGAAAGGGGCCTGGCCACCCGAACTCGTCGGTGGCCAGGCCCCTTTCGCGTACGCCCGGGCCGCTCAGCCCTGCGGCCAGACCTCGGCCAGCATCTTGCGGGTGTCCGCCAGCAGCTGCGGCAGCACCTTGGTGTGGCCGACCACCGGCATGAAGTTGGTGTCGCCGCCCCAGCGCGGTACCACGTGCTGGTGCAGGTGCGCCGCGATCCCGGCCCCGGCCGCCGTGCCCTGGTTCATCCCGATGTTGAACCCGTGCGCCCCCGAGGCCGCGCGCAGCGCGGTCATCGCCCGCTTGGTGAAGTCGGCCAGCTCGACCGTCTCCGCCTCGTCGAGGTCGGTGTAGTCGGCCACGTGCCGGTACGGGACCACCATCAGGTGCCCGCCGTTGTACGGGTACAGGTTCAGCACCGCGAACACGGCGCTCCCCCGGGCGATGACCAGCCCCTCCTCGTCGCTCAGCGAAGGGATCGAGCAGAAGGGACAACCGTCGTCCGGAGCCGGGCCGGTGGGCTTGTTCTCACCCTGGATGTACGCCATCCGATGGGGGGTCCACAGGCGGCGGAAGCCGTCCGGCTCACCGACACCCCGCTGCAGTTCCGGCTCAGTCGTCATGCTGATCAGCATATTCGCCTGACGGTGCTTGCAAAGCCGCGCGGGGCAGACTCATCAAGAGCCTGCCCCGCGCGTGCTGGTCCGCCTACGGCGTCACACCTGGATGCGGTTCTTCACCGCGTCCACGATCTCCTGGACGGCGTCCGCGACCGGAACGCCGTTCTTCTGCTCGCCGTTGCGGTAGCGGAACGACACCGCGCCCGCCTCGACGTCGTCGTTGCCGGCGATCAGCATGAACGGGACCTTGGTCTTCTGCGCGTTCCTGATCTTCTTCTGCATCCGGTCGTCCGAGGTGTCCACGTCGACCCGGATCCCGTGCTTCTTGAGCTCGGCCGCGACCTCCAGCAGGTACGGCACGTGCTCGTCGGTGATCGGGATGCCGGTCACGGTGACCGGGGCCAGCCACGGCGGCATGGCGCCGGCGTAGTGCTCCAGCAGCACCGCGAAGAACCGCTCGATCGAGCCGAACAGCGCGCGGTGGATCATCACCGGCCGCTGACGCGAGCCGTCCGCCGCGGTGTACTCCAGGTCGAAGCGCTCGGGCAGGTTGAAGTCGAGCTGGATGGTCGACATCTGCCAGGTACGGCCGATGGCGTCCTTCGCCTGCACCGAGATCTTCGGGCCGTAGAAGGCCGCGCCGCCCGGGTCCGGCACCAGCGGCAGTCCCTGCTTCTCGGCCACGCTCGCCAGGACGCGGGTGGCCTCCTCCCAGGTCTCGTCGCTGCCGACGTACTTGACCGGGTCCTTGGTCGACAGCTCCAGGTAGAAGTCGGTCAGACCGTAGTCGCGAAGCAGGTTGAGCACGAAGGTCAGCGTGGAGTCGAGCTCCTCCGCCATCTGCTCGCGGGTGCAGTAGATGTGGGCGTCGTCCTGCGTGAAGCCGCGGGCACGGGTCAGACCGTGCACCACGCCGGACTTCTCGTAGCGGTACACCGTCCCGAACTCGAAGAGGCGCAGCGGCAGTTCACGGTACGAGCGGCCGCGCGCGTCGAAGATCAGGTTGTGCATCGGGCAGTTCATCGGCT
Organism: Kitasatospora sp. NPDC036934; assembly: GCF_055608425.1. NCBI lineage: Bacteria > Bacillati > Actinomycetota > Actinomycetes > Kitasatosporales > Streptomycetaceae > Kitasatospora > Kitasatospora sp. NPDC036934. The sequence continues at coordinate 143,411 of NZ_JBVJQR010000011.1, forward strand.
TGAGGTAGTAGTCCACGCCCTCGTCGAGCTGCATGGGCGGGTACATGCCGTCCGCGTACCAGTCGAGGTGGCCGCTCTTCTCGAAGAGCTTCCCCTTGGTGGCGTGCGGGGTGTAGACGAACTCGTAGCCCTCTTCCTCGTGCCGCTTGCGCGAGTAGTCCTCCATCGCGCGGCGGATGATGCCGCCCTTGGGATGGAAGACGGCGAGGCCGGAGCCGATCTCCTCGGGGATGGAGAAGAGGTCGAGCTCGTTGCCGAGCTTGCGGTGGTCGCGCTTCTCGGCCTCGACGAGGAAGTCGAGGTGGGCCTTGAGCTCGTCCTTGGTCGGCCAGGCGGTGCCGTAGATGCGCTGCAGCATCGGGTTCTTCTCGCTGCCGCGCCAGTAGGCGGCCGCGTTGCGCATCAGCTTGAACGCCGGGATGTGCCGGGTGCTGGGCAGGTGCGGGCCGCGGCAGAGGTCGCCCCAGCACTGCTCGCCGCTCTTGGCGTCCAGGTTGTCGTAGATGGTGAGTTCGCCGGCGCCGACCTCGACGTCGGCGCCCTCGCCGGCGGTGGCGGCGGAGCCCTTGAGGCCGATCAGCTCGAGCTTGTACGGCTCGGCGGCCAGTTCCTCGCGGGCGGACTCGTCGGTGACCACGCGGCGGGAGAACTTCTGCCCGCGCTTGATGATCTCCTGCATCTTCTTCTCGATGGCCTTGAGGTCATCGGGGTGGAAGGGCTTCTCGACGTCGAAGTCGTAGTAGAAGCCGTCCTTGACCGGCGGGCCGATGCCGAGCTTGGCCTCGGGGTAGAGCTGCTGCACGGCCTGGGCCATGACGTGCGCGGTGGAGTGGCGAAGGATGTCCAGGCCGTCCTTGCTGTCGATCGCGACCGGCTCGACCTCGTCGCCGTCCTGGACGGCGTAGGCGAGGTCCTTGAGCTGGCCGCCGACCCGGGCGGCGATGATCGAGCGGTCGTCGGCGAAGAGCTCGGCGGCCGTAGTGCCCGTCGTCACCACGCGCTCTTCCCGATCGGGTTCGCGGCTGATGATTACCCGGACGTCCGTCACCGGTCTCTCCTGACGTGCTGGATTCAGAGGACGCAACACTGCGCTGCGCGTGACGATGGTACCGAGAGCGCCACCCGCGCCGCGCACCTGCGTCGCCTACGCCTGCCCTCCCCCGTCCCGCAGCCCCTTGAGCAGCCGCTCGCGGTCGCCCTCCGCCCAGCCGCACAGCTCCAGGCCGTGGGCCCGGGTCAGTCTGCGGAAGCCGTCGCGCCGCTCCAGCCGGCCGGAGACCCGGACCGGGACGCCGGAGAGGTGGGCCTCGACGGCGAGCCGGTAGTCGGGGTCGGCCAGGCGCACCTTGAGTTCGCGGACGTCGACGCCGCCGAGCACCCGCAGCCGTACCGCGCCCGGTCCGGCCGGGTCGGCTCGCTTGAGCCGGACCACCACGCCGATCACGGTGACGTCGACGGCGGGTTCGAGCCGTTCCAGCAGGTCGGCGGCCTCGGCCAGGGCGGGGAGGTCACCGGGCGAGAAGTCGAGCTCGATCCGGCGGTCGCCGAAGCCGCCCGGGGTCCCGGCGGCCGGCGACCAGGCGACGGTGAGCCGGGCGGCGGTCGCGCCGCGCACCAGGTCCTCGACGGACTGGACGAGTTCCCGGCTGACCCCGGAGCGGACGGCGTTCTCCAGGGCCTCGGGGCCGCCGCTGACCCGGCGGTAGTCGACCGCGTCGCGCAGCGCCTCCAGCGCGCGGACCAGGGTGGTGACGGCGCTCCGGCCCTCGGGGGCGGGGGTGTAGGCGGTGAGGGCGGCGCCCTGTTCGACGGCCCCCTGCTCGACGACCATGACGCGGTCCAGGTAGTCCCCGGCCGGGCCGTCCAGCCGGGCGCCGAAGTAGGCGGCGGTGGTCCGGCCGGCCTTGGCCCCCGCGGCGAGCATCGCGCGTGCCGCCCGCTGGAGCCGCTCGGCGTCGTCCCAGGGGGCGGCCTCGGCGGGGCCGGGCAGTTCGCGGCGCCAGCACAGCTCGTCGCCGGGGACGGCGAGGGCGAGCAGGATCGACCGGGCGGAGGGGGTGCGGGAGCGGGAGAGCGCGGTGACGGCGTCGCTGAGGAGTTCGACGGCGTCGTCGAAGCCGTCCGCGGTGGGGATGAGGAGACTGGTGCCTGGTTCGCCGTCCGGCGGGGTCCAGCGGCCGTACCGGGCGGCGGGGCCGCCGCGCCGGACCCAGCCGTGCCGGGTGAGCAGGGTGGCGAGCACCGCGGGGTCGACGGTGGCCGGGTCGGGCAGGGCCCGGGCCGGGTCCTGCGGTCCGTGCGGCAGGGTCATGGGCGTGCTTCCTCGCTGCCGGGGCCGGGCGGTCACGGGCTCTCGCCCGCGCCGACCCGGGCCATGATGTCGCAGAGCGCGCGGTCGTCGAAGACCTTGTCGGTGGGCACCCGGACGTTGGTGCGCCGCTGCCCGGTGACGGGGTGACCGGCCAGGTTGACCCAGTAGCAGCAGTGCCGCAGTTCGAGGGCGTCCGGGCGGGCCAGGAGCCACTGGTCGACCCGGCGCGGCAGCAGCATCACGACCAGGATGCGCGGGACGGCGACCCGGGCACGGGCGAGCTTGCGCAGGTGGTCGTTGTCCAGGGTGAAGCTGAAGAACGGCCCGGCCGGATCGGGGGCGATCTGCTGGGTCGCCTTGAGCTGGATCTTGATGGTGACCTCGTCGTCCACCTCGTGCGCCCGGGAGCCGTGGCTGACCTGCCAGTCGATGCCGTTGTCCGGGAACGGCTGGGAGAGCGAGCAGCCGGCCGCCGCGGCGACCGCGTGCAGATAGCCGACCTGCAGCGTCTCCATGCAGGCGGTGACCGCGAGGTTCCCCCTGAGTGCGGCCGCCGCCCCATCGGGCTGCGGCTGTGTCAGTGCCATCGCCCCATGGCCTCCCCCGGCTCCGGGCCCGCCCGGATTCGGACGGAGCGCCCTTGGGCAGGATCCCCGGTCGGGACTGGGCCAAACGGGTTGAGCGGACGTCAGAACCGGGTATCACCAGGGCGCGGAACGCACGCCTGAGGGGCAGTCATGCAGCAGCACTGGTACACCGGCCCACTCGCCTCCTTCGACACCGAGACCACCGGCGTGGACGTGGAGTCCGACCGGATCGTCTCCGCCGCCCTGGTCGTCCAACTCGCCCCGGGCACACCGGCTCAGACCACCACCTGGCTCGCCGATCCGGGCGTGCCGATCCCGGACGGCGCCCGCGCGGTGCACGGCATCACCGACGAGCAGGTCCGGACGCACGGCCGCCCGGCCCGCACTGTGGTGGCGGAGGTCACCCGCGCCCTGGCGGCGCAGGCGCGGGCCGGCCGACCCGTGGTGGTGATGAACGCGCCCTACGATCTGACGCTGCTGGACCGGGAGTTGCGCCGCCATCACGGACTGGCACTGAGCTCCGGGCTGGACGGCGCCGGACTCGTGGTGCTGGATCCTCGGGTGCTGGACAAGCACGTGGACCGCTACCGCAAGGGCCGCCGGACGCTGACCGACCTGTGCGCCCACTACGGCGTGGACCTCGCCGGGGCGCACGACGCGGCGGCGGACGCGACGGCGGCGCTGTCCCTGATCCGGCGAATAGGTGCCCGCTACCCGGCGGCACTCGGCGGGCTGACGGCGGCGGAGCTGCACCTGCGGCAGGCGGTCTGGCACGCGGCGCAGGCGCGGGGCCTGCAGGCCTGGTTCGACCGCTCGGGCACGCCGGAGCGGGTGGACCTCTCCTGGCCGCTGCGCCCGGCCCGGTGCGTCTGCGGCCGACGGCTGGAGCCCGAGCACGGTTGCGAGGCCGCCGCGTAGTCGGCCCCGAACGCGCCGCAGGCCCTGACCGGTTTCCTGGTCAGGGCCTGCGTGCTGTCCGGTGGGCGATACTGGGATCGAACCAGTGACCCCTTCGGTGTGAACGAAGTGCTCTCCCGCTGAGCTAATCGCCCGGGCAACGAGAAGAACTGTAGCACCATTCGGGGGCAGTCGTACAACTCGGTCTTCCGGAGTACGGCCGACACATCCACAGATCTCCCGCTCCGGACGGAAGATGACTGAGCCTCAGACGGATTTGCCGCCGTTACCCCGGATGGATTCCGGAAATACACGTGAGGCCCAGCCGATAATCGACTGGGCCTCACGTATCACAATGCATTCCGGTGGGCGATACTGGGATCGAACCAGTGACCCCTTCGGTGTGAACGAAGTGCTCTCCCGCTGAGCTAATCGCCCGGGTGCAGGGAAAACATTACCGCATCCCGGAGGGTGCTCCGAACACCCCGCCCACCCGCCCGCCTCTCCCCCGGCCCCAGGGCACCAGGGCCGGCCCGTACGGTCCAGCCCCGGCCCCCACCGCTCCACCGGCCCCGCCCGCGCGCACGACTCGTCGAGCCCGGCCGCACCACCCGCTCCCCTGTTCCCGGCCCGCCCGACCCCTCCTGCGGGCCGACCACATGACCCCGTACACGTCACCCCGGAAACCGCACCGAGAAGAACCGCCGGTAATGCCCCGGGCGGGTACTCCGTGACGATTCCGCAATGCGCCGTAAGGGGTACGACTCGCGCCCGAATCGGGACAGAGGGGTTTACATCGGTCTTGGGGGTGGGATGGTCCGTTCGCCGACGTGCGAATCCCCGAGCGCACACTGAGCGAAAGGCCATGGCGCTTATGAACACCACGGTCAGCTGCGAGCTGCACCTGCGCCTCATCGTGTCCAGCGAGTCCTCACTGCCCGTCCCCGCGGGCCTGCGCTACGACACCGCCGACCCCTACGCCGTGCACGCCACGTTCCACACGGGCGCCGACGAGACCGTGGAGTGGGTGTTCGCCCGAGATCTCCTCGCGGAGGGGCTGCACCGACCCACCGGTACCGGCGACGTCCGGGTGTGGCCGTCCCGCAGCCACGGGCAAGGGGTGGTCTGCATCGCACTGAGCTCTCCGGAAGGAGAAGCCCTGCTGGAGGCCCCGGCCCGAGCGCTTGAGTCGTTCCTCAAGCGGACGGACGCCGCGGTGCCCCCCGGCACCGAACACCGCCACTTCGACCTCGACCGGGAGCTGTCCCACATCCTCGCCGAAAGCTGACCCCGACCGGAGGCGGTCCAGCCCCGCTGTCGGCGGGGCCGAACTCCCTGCCGTCATCGCAGCCGTCCTACTCGGGGGCACGGCAGCGGACTCAGCCGCGCACGACGCGGTCTCGGGGCCGGTGAACGGCCCGCTCCCACCGGAGCGGGGCCACAGCACCGCAGGCGCCCGGCAGCGAGGCCGGTCACCCGTACGGGTGACCGGCCTCGCTGCCGGGCGCCTGCGGTGCTGTGGCCCCG
>NZ_JBVJQR010000011.1:148742-154579 GCF_055608425.1 Kitasatospora sp. NPDC036934
GGAGGTGGCGCCGCCTTCCGGCTCGGCACACCACCCCCCCGCTCGGGGGCACGCAACGCCCCCCCCCCCAAACCCACCCCCCCCCCGCTGCCGGGCGCCGTCGTCGTTTCCGGGGCGTAGCGGAAGCCACGCAAGGGGGTGCGTCGCGAGGCGGCGCCCGCTTTGGGACGCTCTGACGGAATCCGCACAGGCCTTCGAACAAAGGCGCCGCCCCTATGCCGCAAGGGCCGGTATGGTCTGGGGTAACCGTGGACGCGGGGTACCGGAGTCCCCCTGCGCGAGGAGTCCCAACGTGCTGATCACCCATGACACCGAGTGCGCGCTGAGCATCCTCGTGGATCTGCTCAACACGGCACCCGAGGTGTGCGGCGACGAGCGACTGCCGGACGTCGCCGCGCTGGACGCCTTCGTGGTCCGCCAGGAGATCAGTGAGATCGACTCACTGACCGAGGACGACCTGCGCCAGGTGCACGAGCTGCGCACCCGGCTGCGCGAGGTGTTCGGGACGGAGTCCACCGAGGCCGCCGCCGAACTGGTCAACGCGATCGTCGCGGCCGCCGGGACGACGCCCCGGCTGGTCAATCACGACCACCACGACTGGCACATCCACTACTTCGCGCCGCACGCCGCGCTCGGCCCCCACCTGGCGGCGGAGCTGGGCATGGCCCTGGCCTTCATCCTGATGGCGGGCGAGCGGGAGCGGCTGCGCCGGTGCGAGGCCCCGGACTGCGCGCGGGTCTTCGTGGACCTCTCCCGGAACCGCTCGCGGCGCTATTGCGACAGCCGCACCTGCGGCAACCGGCTGCACGTCGCCGCCTACCGGGCGCGGCAGCGGTCGGCGGAGGCCGTCGCCTCCGCCTGACCCGCCTGCCTCCGGCCGGCGCGCCTCAGATGCCGCGCTTGCGGAGGATCTCCTCGATGTCGGCGAAGTCGCCGAGCCCGTCGTCCCGTTTACCCGTCTGCTTCTTCGCGGGCACCTTGGGCGGTTGGGCCACGGCGGGGCGCTCGGGGGCCGGACCGGCGGCGGCCGGGCGCTCCGGAGAGTCCTCCAGGGCTCCGCGGCGGTCGATCCAGCGGGTGACGACCAGCAGGGCTGCGGAGACGCCGAGCAGGACGATGCCGGTCCACACCCGGGGGTCGAAGACCAGCTTGGTCGCCCAGTCGGCGAACTCCCGGCCGATGGTGCCGGCCAACGGGAACAGGCCGGTCAGGTAGAGCCCGGCGGGCAGCAGCGCCACCGCGAACCAGCGGGTCGCCGAGCGGAAGCGCCGACGCCAGGCCCGTTGTCCCGCGACGGCCACGCCGCCGGCCGTGAGGAGGAAACTGATCGCCGCGGTCAGCACGAGTGGACCCCTTCGTCTCCGGTCGTCCTGGTCATCGGTGCCTCCCTGTCGGTTCGTCCTCGGGCGCACCGCCGGGCGGGAACGGGCACCCACTAGTGGAACACTGGGGGGATGATCGATGGTTCCCTCCCTCGCCTCGAGTTCTGGTGCGACCTCCAGTGCCCGGACTGCCGTACCGCCCTGGACGACGTACGGGCGCTGCGCGCCCAGTACGGCGACGCGCTGCCCGTGGAGCTGCGGCACTTCCCGCTGGAGAAGCACAAGCACGCCTACGCCGCGGCGGAGGCAGCCGAGGAGGCGTTCGCCCAGGGGCTGGGGTGGCCGTTCGTGGAGGCGCTGCTGGCCCGGGTCGAGGACCTGGACGCCCGCGGGCAGCAGGTGCTGCTGGAGGTGGCCCGGGAGGTCGGGGTGGACGTCGAGGAGGTCGACACCGCGCTGGTCGACGGCCGGCACATGCTGATCGTGGACTCCGACCAGGCCGAGGGCAAGGCGATCGGGGTCACCGGCACGCCGACGTACGTGATCGGTCGCGAGCGGCTGGACGGCGGGAAGAGCCAGGACGGGCTGCGCGAGCGGATCGTCGCCGCCGTCGAGGCCGCGAAGGCCTCCTGACGATCCGTCAATTCGTCACAGTGGCTTGCCGAAGCAACGGTTGACGATCCGGTAGCCGAGCGAGGCGTAGAGCCGGAGGGCGACCTCGTTGCCGGCGAAGACGTTCAGGCCGATTTCGCGCACCCCGGCGGCCAGGCACTCCCGCTCGGCGAGCAGCATCAGGGTGCGGCCGTGTCCCCGGCCCCGGTGGGCCGGGGACACCTCGACGACCATGACCCAGGCGAGCGGGGTGCCGTCCGGCAGGTCGCGCAGGTGGAGGTTCACCCAGAGCGAGCCGAGCGGGTCGCCGTCCGCACCGCCCGGGCCGTCCGTGCCGTGGAGCCGGCGCAGGACGACGCCGGGGGTGTCGGCGCCCTGCGGGAGGACGTTGCGGTGGTCCAGGGCCGACTTGGCGTGGGCCTGCTCCTCGGTGAGGCCGGAGTCCATCAGGGAGCGGACGTACTCCCGGGCCGCCCTGTCGATCCAGGCCGGGAACTCCGCGGCGCCGATCGGGCGGGCGGTGACGCCGGCGGGCAGGGCCGGGGCGGTGGTCGGGCTCTTGCCGAGGTTACGCATCCGCTCGGTGTAGCCGAGGGCGGCGGCGAGCCCGCGGGCGACCGGGGCGGACTCGGGGACCACCACGTCCACCCGGGTGCAACCCCAGGTGCGCAGCACCTCCTCGGCGGCCAGCGCACCGAAGGTGCCGCGGCCCCGGCCGCGGCCCTCCGTGATCTCCAACTCGGATATCTCACCCCAGAGTTGGCTGCCATGGCGGGCCGAGGTGGTGCGCAGCGCACCGACCTGGTGGCCGTTCGCGAGGATCCGCCAGCGTCTGGTGCGGCCGCCGGCCGTGGTGGGTGTCTCCGGGCCCTCGGGGCGCAGCGTGGTGGTCATGTGGTGGTCCCTTCCCCTCGCCGGGAAGGTTATCCACGTGGCCCGTGGCGTCTCCCCGGCGTTCTGCCCGGGCCCGGGATCAGGGGTCGAGGTCGTCGCCGCTGCGCTGGGCGAAGACGTCCATGGCCTTGGCGGTGACCGGGCCGATGCCGGGCAGTTCGCGGTCATCGACGCGGGTGACGGCCTGGACGTCACGGGTGGTGGAGGTCAGGAAGATCTCCTCGGCGTCCTGCAGGGCGCCGAGCGGGAGGTCGGCCTCCTCGGCGCCGCACCAGTCGATGACCAGCTGCCGGGTGATGCCGGCCAGGCAGCCGGAGGCGAGGGTGGGGGTGAGCAGGCGGCCGTCGACGACCACGAAGACGTTGGTGCCGGTGCCTTCGCAGAGCAGGCCGGCGGTGTTGGCGAAGAGGGCCTCGGAGGCGCCGGCGCGGTGGGCGGCGGCCAGGGCGACGACGTTCTCCGCGTAGGAGGTGGTCTTGAGGCCGGCGACCGCGCTGTGCTCGTTGCGGCGCCAGGGGACGACGAGGGCGGCCGTCTCGTCGGGGCGGCGGTTGATGGCGCCGAGGGCGACCACCAGGGTGGGGCCGGTGGTGCCGCGCTCGGATCCGAGCGGGGCGTTGCCGCCGGTGAAGGTGACGCGCAAACGGGCCAGCGGGGCCGGGTTGGCGGCGAGCACCTGGGCGCAGGCCTCGCGGACCAGGTCGTGGTCGGGGTCGGGCAGGCCGAGGCCGCGGGCGGAGCGGGTGAGCCGGTCGAGGTGGCGGGTGACCGCGAAGGCCCGGCCGTCGACGGCCTTCAGGGTCTCGAAGACGCCGTCGCCGGTGGTCAGGCCGTGGTCGAGGACCGAGACGGCGGCGTCGGCGGAGTCGACGAGGGTCCCGTTGACCCAGCTCGTGGTGCGGTTGTCCATCGAGGGCTACTCCTAGGCGCGGTGCGGCTCATGATCGGTGTGGGTGTCGCTGTCGATCTCGCTGCCCGACGCTATCGCGACCAGCCGGGCGGCCTTCAGCTCGGTTTCGGCCCATTCGCGCTCGGGGTCGGAGCCCCAGGTGATCCCCGCGCCGGTGCCGAAGCGCAGGACCGGCGCCTGCCGGTCCTGCCGGTCGAGCCAGAAGGTGCGGATGCCGACGGCGAGTTCGCCCTCGCCGCGATCGGCGTCGACCCAGCCGACGGCGCCGCAGTAGGGGCCGCGCGGGGCGGTCTCCAGGGCCTCGATGATCCGCAGGGCGCTGGACTTGGGGGCGCCGGTCACCGAACCGGGAGGGAAGGTCGCGGCGAACAGTTCGGGCCAGCCGGCACCGTCGCGCAGGGTGCCCTCGACGGTGGAGACCAGGTGGACCAGGCCCGGGTGCTTCTCCACGGCGCAGAGGTCGGGGACGGTGACGCTGCCGGTCCCGCAGACCCGGCCGAGGTCGTTGCGGACCAGGTCGACGATCATCACGTTCTCGGCGTGGTCCTTCTCGAGGAGGTCGTCCTCGGTGCGGCCGGTGCCCTTGATCGGCCCGGAGGAGACCGTACGTCCGGAACGGTGCAGGTAGAGCTCGGGAGAGGCGGTGGCGATCTCGACGCCGTGCTCGGGCAGTCGGATGGTGCCCGCGTACGGGGCGGGGTTACCGCGGGCCAGGAGGCCGGTCAGGGCGTCGATGTCGCTGCGGTCGGGGTCGGGCAGCGGCCCGGACAGCACTCGGCACAGGTTGGCCTGGTAGACCTCGCCGGCGGCTATGTGCTCGCGGATGCGGCGCACACCCGCGGTGTAGGCGGCGCGGTCCAGGGAGCTGTGCCAGCTGCCGGCGGCCGGGCCCTGCCAGCCGGTGCCCGAGGGCGGGACCGGGGCGGGGCGGACGTCGTCGAAGCGGGCGCAGGTCAGCCGGCCCTCGAAGTCGTAGGCGACGGCCCAGTAGCCGGCGGAGTCGAGCGCGGCCGGGTCCGAGGTGACGTCGCGCAGCCCGGTGGCCAGACGGCCGCCGAAGCGGGCGAGCGGGGTGTGGGGGGCGGGGTGGCCGGACACGGTTCTCCTGCGCGGTGGTGCTGGGGGCGGCGGTGCCTGAAGTGTAGGTCGGCGGGCGTGGCCCGGGTCGGGCCCGCACTCTCCGCACTCCCGGCGCTTCCGGCGCTCCCACTGCTTTCCGCGCCCCCGGGTGCGAGCAGCCGAGTGCGTCACGCTGGTGTGCGCCGGGTGACCTGCGGATGATCGTCCGGGAGCGCCGCAGGTGGCGGCCGGTGACCGGCCGGAAGGGCTGACGGGACGGCACTCCGCGGGCATCCCCTCGGCACGCTGCGGGAACGGATTTTTAGCTGGCCCGGGAATCCGCTAGAGTTCAACACGTCGCCGGGGAGCGCAACCGAAGAAAAGCGGTGAAGATCCCGGGAGACAGGCGGACGTAGCTCAGTTGGTAGAGCATCACCTTGCCAAGGTGAGGGTCGCGAGTTCGAATCTCGTCGTCCGCTCGATGGAGAACGGTGTAAGGTCGTTCTTCATGTGTTGCCTGGTGGAGTGGCCGAGAGGCGAGGCAACGGCCTGCAAAGCCGTGTACACGGGTTCAAATCCCGTCTCCACCTCCAAGAGGTCCTCCCGGTTCCACCGGGAGGCCTCCCCGCGCGATTAGCTCAGCGGGAGAGCACTACCTTGACACGGTAGGGGTCACTGGTTCAATCCCAGTATCGCGCACGTCGGACCTCATGGGTCTGCTGCAGGAACGCCTCACCAGGCGCGATTAGCTCAGCGGGAGAGCACTACCTTGACACGGTAGGGGTCACTGGTTCAATCCCAGTATCGCGCACAGTAACAGGCCCTTCGAGGCCTGCTGCACAACCGCCACATCAGGCGCGATTAGCTCAGCGGGAGAGCACTACCTTGACACGGTAGGGGTCACTGGTTCAATCCCAGTATCGCGCACAGTAACAGGCCCCTCGGGGCCTGCTGCACAACCGCCACATCAGGCGCGATTAGCTCAGCGGGAGAGCACTACCTTGACACGGTAGGGGTCACTGGTTCAATCCCAGTATCGC